>JAZUHR010000140.1:0-13488 GCA_045641825.1 Lachnospiraceae bacterium | reverse complement strand
AAGGAGTATAATAAACTATGTATGTAAATTGGGTTTCTATTGTTTTACGGAGACCGAAAGTATAAGAAGGATTTGCTATGACAGAGATTTTACCATTGTATTATTTAGGAATTGATATTGGTTCCACCACTGTGAAGGTGGCTATTACAAATGAACAGGGAGAATTGCTTTATTCGGATTATAAGAGACATTTTGCCGATATTCAGGGAACACTTGGCGGTATTCTTGCAGACGCACTTCCGGTAGTGGGAGAATGCAGAATTATGCCTGCTATTACTGGCTCCGGCGGTCTGGCACTGGCTACACATCTGAATGTTTCATTCGTTCAGGAGGTAGTGGCAGTAGCAGATGCACTTCAGGAATTTGCGCCCAAGACGGATGTTGCTATCGAATTGGGCGGCGAGGACGCGAAGATCATTTATTTCACAGGTGGTCTGGAGCAGAGAATGAATGGTATCTGTGCAGGCGGTACAGGCTCCTTTATCGATCAGATGGCCAGCCTTTTGAAAACAGATGCCGCAGGACTAAACGAGTATGCCAAGGACTACAAGGCTCTTTACCCTATAGCAGCCAGATGTGGTGTTTTCGCCAAAAGTGACATTCAGCCTCTTATCAATGAGGGTGCTTCCAAGGAGGACCTGGCGGCTTCTATTTTCCAGGCGGTTGTTAATCAGACCATTTCAGGTCTTGCCTGCGGTAAGCCTATCAGAGGCAACGTAGCATTTTTGGGCGGTCCCCTCCACTTTTTAACAGAACTTAAGGCGGCTTTCGTGCGTACTTTGAACCTGACTCCCGAAGCCACCATTGACCCTAATAATTCTCATCTTTTCGCTGCTATGGGTTCTGCCATGAATGCGAAAAATAACAATAAGTCAGAAGAAATCGTGCTGCTTACAGATATGATTGACCGCTTAAAAAACGGTATCAAATTGGAATTTGAAGTGCAGCGTATGGAGCCTCTTTTTGCAAACGAGGCTGAATTCGATGAATTCAAGGCACGCCATGAGAAGGCTACCGTCAGAAAGGCAAAGCTGTCCGAGTACAAGGGCAACTGCTATCTGGGTATCGATGCCGGCTCCACTACTACGAAGGTGGCACTGGTAGGCGAGGACGGGTCACTACTGTATTCATTCTATCAGAACAATAACGGTTCACCTATAAAGACTGCTATCAAGGCTATCAAGGAGATTTCTTCTCAGATGCCTGATG
This sequence comes from Lachnospiraceae bacterium, assembly GCA_045641825.1. Classification (GTDB taxonomy): domain Bacteria; phylum Bacillota; class Clostridia; order Lachnospirales; family Lachnospiraceae; genus RGIG3528. The sequence goes on along the minus strand of JAZUHR010000140.1, from coordinate 12,279 downwards.
ACTGCCGTATCGTACGTGCCTGCTCCACAGGCTACGGCGAGGCTCTTTTAAAGAGTGCATTTATGCTGGATGAGGGTGAGGTAGAGACTGTTGCACATTACTATGCAGCATCCTTTTTCGACCCTTCCGTAGACTGCGTGCTGGATATCGGCGGTCAGGATATGAAGTGCATCCGCATCAAAAACAATGCGGTAGACTCCGTGCAGCTGAACGAGGCCTGCTCCAGCGGTTGCGGCTCCTTCATTGAGACCTTCGCAAAGAGTCTGAATTTCGAAGTGGCTGAGTTCGCCAATGTGGCACTTTTCTCAGAAAATCCCATAGATCTGGGTACCAGATGTACTGTATTTATGAATTCCAAGGTAAAGCAGGCACAGAAGGAGGGTGCATCCGTATCCGACATCTCTGCAGGTCTTGCTTATTCTGTTATCAAGAATGCTCTGTATAAGGTTATCAAGGTAACTGATGCCAAGGACCTGGGCAGCAGAATTGTAGTGCAGGGCGGTACTTTTTACAATAATGCCGTACTTCGTGCCCTTGAAAAAATTGTTAATGCCGAGGTGGTGCGTCCCGATATCGCAGGTATCATGGGGGCCTTCGGTGCTGCTCTCATTGCCAGAGAGCATTATGACGGACAGAAGTCTACCATGCTTTCTTTCAAGGAAATTCAGGAGCTGACATTTGAGAGTAAGATGACCAGATGTCAGGGCTGTACCAATCACTGTCTGCTCACTATCAACATTTTCCCGGGCAACCGCAGATTTGTATCCGGTAACCGCTGTGAAAAGGGCCTGGGCAAGGAAAAATCCAATTCTAACATCCCGAATCTTATGGCTTATAAGCTTAAAAGATTCTTTAACTACGAGCCACTGGAGGAATATGCGGCAAAGCGTGGTACAGTAGGTATTCCGAGAGTCCTCAATATGTATGAAAACTATCCTTTCTGGTTCACCTTCTTTAATGAGCTGGGCTACAGGGTAGAGCTTTCCCCTGCTTCAAGCAGGAAAATCTACGAAATGGGCATAGAATCCATTCCGTCAGAATCAGAGTGTTATCCGGCAAAGCTGGCTCATGGTCACGTTATGTGGCTTATCAAGCAGGGCATTAAGTACATTTTCCTGCCTTGCGTCAACTATGAGAGAATAGAATTCCCTGAGGCGGGAGACCATTACAATTGTCCTATCGTTGCAGGCTACGGTGAAAACATCAAGAACAACGTAGAGGATATCATTACCGAGGGTGTTGATTTTTCCAATCCTTTCATGTCCTTCGAGTCCGAAGAAATCCTGACTAATCGCCTTGTAAAGGTGATGGCAGAGCGTGGCATTCCTGAGGGAGAGGTAAAGGCAGCCGCAGGAAAGGCATGGGCTGAGCTTATGGCTGCTCATACCGATATGCAGAAGGCCGGAGAAGCGGCATTAAAGTACATTAAGGACAACAATATTCACGGTATTGTACTGGCTGGCCGTCCATATCATGCGGATCCCGAGATAAATCACGGTATTCCTGAGCTTATTACCTCCTACGGTGTGGCAGTGCTCACAGAGGATTCGGTATCACATCTTCGCCGCGTAGACAGACCTACCATAGTCGTCGACCAGTGGATGTACCATTCCAGACTTTATGCGGCAGCCAGCTATGTAAGGGAAAATCCGAATCTTGACCTGATACAGCTGAATTCCTTTGGCTGTGGTCTGGATGCGGTTACTACAGATCAGGTGGCTGATATCCTGACCGGCTCCGGCAAGATTTACACAGTACTTAAGATAGACGAAGTAAACAACCTGGGAGCTGCCAGAATTCGTGTCAGATCCCTGCTTTCAGCCATCAATGACAGAAAGCGTAAGGGCGTACAGACAGAGGTTAAGGATTCTGCATACCACAGAGAGATTTTTACAGAGGATATGAGAAAAAATTACACCATTCTCTGTCCACAGATGTCACCTATACATTTTGACCTGATTGTGCCTGCATTTAATGCTTACGGCTACAATATGGTATCTCTGGCGCAGCCTACCAAGAGCACTATCGATGTAGGCCTTCAGCATGTAAACAACGACGCCTGCTACCCATCCATTATCGTGGTAGGTGAGCTGATAGAAGCGCTGAAATCCGGTAAATACGATGTTGACAGGACAGCTCTTCTCATCACTCAGACAGGTGGCGGATGCCGTGCGACCAACTATATCGCTTTTATCAGACGTGCCCTTAAAAAGGCCGGTATGGAGCAGGTGCCGGTTATTTCCCTGTCCACCAACGGCATAGAGAAAAATCCGGGCTTCAAATTTTCTTATGGTCTCGTCAAGGCAGGCATTCAGGCCCTGGTGTACGGTGATGTATTTATGAAGTGCGTTTACCGTACCAGACCTTATGAGGTAAATAAGGGGGACGTGAATGCCCTCCACGAGAAGTGGAAGGAAAAGGTGCTTTACGACATAGCGCATGGTGCCAAGTGGAGCACTTATAAGCGAAATCTCAGGAATATCATTAAAGATTTTGACGAAATTCCTCTTCGGGATATTAAGAAACCGAGAGTAGGCGTAGTAGGAGAAATTCTCGTAAAGTTCCTGCCTGCTGCCAATAACTACGTGGTAGACCTTTTGGAAGCAGAGGGAGCGGAAGCGGTAGTTCCGGATCTTTTGGACTTCCTTTGCTACGCATCCTACAATGCTAATTTCAAGCATGAAAATCTGGGCAAACCCAAGAAGAGTAAGGTCATTAATAACCTTCTGGTAAAATTCTACGAATTTATGAGAAAGGACGCATCCCGTGCCTTCGAAAAGAGTAAGAGATTCGAAGCACCTATGCCTATTGCTGAGATTGCAAAGCTGGCTGAGTCTGTTTCCTCTATCGGTAATCAGACAGGTGAAGGATGGTTCTTGACCGGCGAGATGCTGGAACTGGTACGCCAGGGAGCACGAAATATCGTTTGCCTCCAGCCTTTCGGCTGTCTTCCAAACCATATCGTGGGCAAGGGCGTTATTAAAGAAATCAGACGTCAGCATCCTGAGGCAAATATCGTAGCAGTTGACTATGATCCGGGTGCATCAGAAGTAAATCAGCTTAACAGAATCAAGCTTATGCTGGCAACAGCACAGAAAAACCTCAAAAAATGATGAGAGGCTGAAAGGACAAAGATGACAGGTAAAGAAGCTATAGAATATATGGACTCCCAGGGCTGGATGGCTCAGCATCTGGGGCTGGAGAAGACTTTTTCTCTTCTTGAGGCTACAGGTCACCCGGAAAAAGTGCTTAAATTCATTCATGTTGTGGGTACCAATGGTAAGGGCAGTACCAGTGCCATGACTGCAGAGATTTTAAAGACTGCAGGCTATAGGGTGGGCCTTTACACCTCCCCTTTCATTATGGATTTTAATGAGAGAATTATGGTGGGGGACAAGGCCTGGGACGACTGCTTTACCACAGGGGTACTGAAAGGCTTTAACGCTATACCGGATGAGGATTTGGGCAGACTCACCGAAAAAATAAAGGCCTATGCGGATACCATGCCGGAGCATCCTTCGGAGTTCGAAATCATCACGGTGGTAGCCTATCTCTACTTTATCGAGCAGAAATGCGATATTGTAGTGCTGGAAGCAGGTATGGGGGGAGCACTGGATGCTACCAATACCATTCCCGGAGCAGAGGTAACAGTGCTTACCAATATCGGCCTTGACCATACCAAATTCCTGGGAGACAGTATAGAGGCTATTGCCACTACCAAGGCTGAAGTAATTAAGGACAGGGCTACGGTAGTTTTCTACGGTGATAGTGATGAGGCCCTGAAGCCTATCCGTGAAAAATGCGAGAAAATGCAGGCGGAACTTATCATGCCTGATTATTCCAGACTTTCTGTGAAAAGTACAGGTCTTTCAGGCCAGATTTTTTCCTATAAAGAGTATGAAAATATCGAGCTTCAGCTGACAGGTCACTATCAGCAGAAAAACGCAGCAGTGGTACTGGAAATCATAGAAGCCCTGCAGAAAAAGGGCTGGCAGATTCCTGCTGATGCCATCTATACAGGACTTAAGGATACTCATTGGATAGCCAGAATGGAAAAACTGGGAGAGAAGCCTTATATCTTTGTGGACGGCTCTCATAATCCACAGGGCATGAAGGCTACGGTAGAGACCATTAAGGCCCTGACAGCGGTTCATACCGGGAAGCCTCGAATCATCTGCGTATTCGGTGTAATGGCTGACAAGGACCTGTCCGATATGGCACCGGCACTTATCAGTATTGCTGACGAAGTGGTATGCGTACGCCCGGATTATTTCAGAGCTATGGATGCAGCGGTGCTTACTGAAAAGATGACAAAGTACGCAGAAGGTAGGGGCGTTATCGTTACCTGCGGCGGCGAAGTTAAGGAGGGCGTAGCTTTGGCTCTTTCCCATGCCGGAAGTGAGGATATGGTCCTCTGCATCGGTTCCCTCTATATGGCAGCGGATGTAAGAAACTACATTCTTCGCGACATTCCTCTGGAGCAGCTTAGAAAAGATATAGACAGAGTAGATGCGAGCATCATTGAATTGTTCGAGGAACGTCAGCAGATAGCGGAGAATATAGGCTTAACCAAGCGTAAAAATCATGTGCAGGTCTTCGACTCAGCCAGAGAAGAAGCAAAGCTTAAAAAGGTGGCAAGCCAGGTGAAAGACCCGCAGAATGCAGAGCTCGTACAGGAACTTTTTAGAACTCTTATGGATTTATCCAAGGAAAGACAGAAAAAGACACAGAAATAACAAATTTAAGAGGCATACTTAAGACAATGAAATAAAAGTTAAGAGGTGCTTTTTATATGAAATCTTTTGCAAAGGCACTGGTGGCGGGAATTATATCAGGAATCCTGCTGCTGGGCGGAGTGGTCGGCTTTAAATATTTGGACTGGGATGAGTGCATTTTTAAGAAAAATGCACAGGAGCCCCAGCCTTCTCAAAGCCCTTCACCCACCATACCTATTCAGAAAATTATAAATGACAGCAGCAATACTGATGTATCGGGCGTAGTCAATTCCGTTATGCCTGCTTTGGTGTCCATTCAGGTGACTGTGAAGACTACAGTGAATGACATTTTCGGTTTTCCTCATTCGGAGACAGGCAGCGCCAGCGGTTCAGGCGTTATCGTGGCTCAGAACGGGGCGGAAATACTCATCGCTACCAACAATCATGTAGTGGAAGATGCCACAGACGTGAAGGTGGTCTTTGTTGACGGTAGCACGGCATCTGCAGAAATTAAAGGGACAGAGCCTGAGAACGATTTGGCAGTGGTATCCGTTAAACTCAGTAATATTACCGCTGTTACAGCAGGAGAAATCAGAATCGCCACATTGGGCAGTTCCGACGACCTTCTGATAGGACAGAGAGTTATAGCCATAGGCAATGCCCTGGGCTACGGTCAGTCTGTTACTGTGGGTTATATCAGTGCTCTGAACAGAGAAGTTACCATCGATAAGTATACCTATAAGCTTATACAGACAGACGTATCCATTAATCCCGGCAATTCCGGCGGAGCCCTTTTGAACTCCAGAGGTGAAGTAATCGGCATCAATAATGCCAAGCTTTCCGATACATCAGTTGAGGGTATATGCTATGCGATTCCCATTTCCACAGCTATTCCTGTTATCGAAGAGCTGATGAATTATGTTCAGCTGGATGACAGCAAGAGAGCAGGGCTCGGCATTAAGGGACAGGTGGTTCAGGACAGCCAGAGCTCTATAATGAATATGCCTCAGGGTATCTACGTGACCGAGGTAATCAAGGACTCTGCCGCAGACCGTGCGGGCATCAAGAAGGGCATGATTATTACCAAGGTAAACGGTAAAAGCGTTACTACACAGTCCCAGTTTGAAAAGGTAATGGCTGCCATCCCGGCAGACAGCGAGGGAACAATCACGGTATTTGTCCTTAGAAAGGGCATATATCAGGAAGAAACTATAGACATAATATTTGGTCACAAAAATTAGTCCTTTGTTTTACAGTGAATAGGGGAGAATGTATCAATGGCAAATTTTTTTGATTATCTGGACTGGAGAGGAGATATCTCCTTTAAGGCGGCTCCACTGAATGAAGTAGACAGTATGATTTTGGCCTGGGTAAGCTATGTGGACTTTGATGACATAGTTTCATCAAGTTTTTCCGATGAGGGCATCAGCATTAGTCAGGTGGCAGAGGAATTTTTTAAGAGATACGATTTAGATGAAATACTGGCAGATACCGGACTTTTTACCCGTACGTCAGCCCTGCTCTTAAAGCGATGCGCTGAGTGCGAACGATACAGGGATGTAAAAGTACTCGGCTTTCAGAAGACTACCGATGATAAAATCGAGGTTCAGTTTGCTGCCATGACATTCCTCGTGGACAAGAAGGTCAACGTGGTGACATATAGAGGTACCGATTCCTCTATTGTAGGCTGGAAGGAAGACTGTAATCTGGCCTATATGGACGAGATTCCTGCGCAGAAGCTGGCAGTGGAATATCTGAAGGAAGCCTGCAGCAATGTAGTGGGAAGTGTCTACGTGGTGGGCCACAGTAAAGGAGGAAATCTGGCAGTATATGCCTCCTGCAAGGCACCTAAAAAGATTCGGGACAGAGTAAAAGAAGTTTATAATCTTGACGGCCCCGGCTTTGAAAATACGGATAAACTGGGCGAGGCCTATAATGATACTATGAAAAAGGTCAGGACCTTTATTCCTGAATTTTCCATGGTGGGAGTACTTCTGGAGACCGGCAAAGAAGCCAAAGTGGTTAAAAGCGACGAGAAACTCATTAATCAGCATAATTTGGGCTCATGGCAGGTAAGAGGTACCAAGGCAGAACTTTGTGATAAACTTTCCAAAGAAAGCGAAATCCTGGACATATCTGTGAAAAACTGGGTGCGTTCCCTGGAGCCTAAGCAGAGAGAGGAGTTTATTGATGCATTTTTCAATCTGCTGCAGGCCAATGATACTCACAGCACTCTGGAGATAGGGCGTGATCCGCTTAAGTATGCGGCAGCGGTTATCAAGGAGTTCAAGGCTCTGCCGAAGGAAACACGCCAGATGCTGACCAAGGTAACAGGTGTTCTCATTAAAGAGGGACATATTGCCATTAAGAAAACAATCAATCTGTCAACGCCAAAAGTTTCTAATTTTTTAATTGACAGTAAGGAATAAAATGTCTATGATTTTTTTATAGATATGTGTTTAGTATATTTTGCAATTTGGAGAATAAAGGGAGGATTTTTATCATGAATTTTAATTTTAAGAAAATTGATGAACTTATCAACAGTAATGCACGTCTTGCAGAGATCCTTGGCAGGAAGGTTGAAGTAGAAGAGAAGAAGAAAAAGAATCCTGCATTGATTATTCTTGCTATTGTTGGTTGTGTAGCTATTGTAGCAGCTATCGCATATGCAGTATATCGTTTCGCAGGTCCCAAGGAGTTTGAGTCCTTTGGTGACTTTGATGATGATTTTGATGACGATTTTGAAGAAGAGGAAGAATTTACTGCTGACTAAGACCTTATGTTTTCTATGCACCGGGTTGCTTTAGCAGCCCGGTGTTTTAGTGGTTTTCTTTTTATACCTTTAGGGGGGCATTTTTTTTATGTCGATTTATGATACACTTAACCCTGAGCAAAGGGCGGCGGTTGAACACGATAAAGGACCTCTTTTGATTCTTGCGGGAGCAGGTAGCGGTAAGACCCGTGTACTTGCCCACAGAATCGCCTATCTCATCAAGGAAAGAGGAGTAGAGCCTTATCAGATTTTGGCCATAACCTTCACCAATAAGGCGGCCAAGGAGATGAAGGAAAGAGTAGAGAAGACTGTAGGAGAGAATTCCGAGTATGTCTGGGTGTCCACCTTCCACTCCACCTGCGTCAAGATTTTAAGACGTTTCTGCGAATATATTGGCTATGAGAGAAGTTTTGCCATATACGATTCCGATGACCAGAAGGCTCTTATTAAGAGCATTATAAAGAATAAAAATCTGGATCCGAAAAATTTCAAGGAAAAGGCTATTCTGAGCCAGATAAGCCATGCCAAGGATGAGCTTATCGGGCCTGAAGAATTTGCAGAAGAGGCTACGACCCTTATGGAGAAAAAAGTGGCTGAGATATATGCTGAGTATCAGCGCCAGCTTAAATCCTGCAACGCCTTTGATTTTGACGATCTTATAGGAAAAACCATTGAACTTTTTGATACCAATTCTGATGTCCTGGAATACTACAGAAAGCGTTTCAGATACATTATGGTGGATGAGTATCAGGATACGAATACTGCGCAGTTTCAGCTGATTAAGCGTCTGGCCTATCATGTGAATGAAGATGGTGAAATCGAGAGAAATCTTTGCGTCGTAGGTGACGATGACCAGTCCATCTATAAATTCAGAGGTGCCAATATTTTAAACATCCTGAATTTCGAGAAGATATATACAGACACCAGAGTCATTAAGCTGGAGCAGAATTATCGTTCCACCAAGAATATTCTGGCGGTGGCCAACGAGGTTATTCATAATAACAAAGAAAGAAAAGACAAGTCACTGTGGACCGAAAATCCGGAAGGCTCCTCTGTACATTACGTGAATTACGACGATGACAGAGCAGAAAGCGAAAGCGTTGCCAGGAAAATCTCCGATATGATGAGGACAGGTGAGTGTCAGTATAAGGATTTTGCGGTGCTTTACCGTACCAATGCTCAGTCACTGGCCTTTGAAAAAGCCCTGGCCGCATATCAGCTGAAGGCCAAGACTATAGGCTCGGTTGCCTTCTTCCAGAGAAAAGAAGTAAAGGATATTGTGGCTTATCTTAAGACCATTGATAATGCCAGAGATGATATAGCAACCAAGCGTATCCTTAATGTGCCCAAGCGAGGCATAGGTCAGACTACTGTTGATAAGATTGCGAATTATGCAGTATTTGAGGAGATTTCTTTTTATGAGGCTCTTGAAAATATGGACTGCATCAATGGTGTGGAGCGTGCCAGCCAGAAGGTAGACAGCTTCTTGGCTCTTATCGGGAGTCTGCGTTATGAGGTGGATCGTAACCACGTAAGCCTTAAAAAGCTGATTGAGATAGTGCTTGAGATGACAAATTATCTGGAATATCTGAAGGATGACGATCCGGATACCTATGAAGACAGAAAACTCAATATAGATGCGCTTATTTCTCACGCCACCAGATATGAAGAGGAAGGCGAGGATACGGATCTTACAGGCTTTTTGGAGTACTGTGGCCTGAATTCTGAGGAGGCTACGGAAGACGAGGACATGAAGGACGGTAATTACGTAAGCCTTATGACCCTGCATTCTGCCAAGGGACTGGAATTCCCTTATGTTTTCCTGGTAGGTATGGAGGAGGGAATTTTCCCCAGCGGTATGTGAATGTCATCCGACGACCCGGAGAGTGAAATCGAAGAGGAAAGAAGACTCTGCTATGTAGGCTTTACCAGAGCCATGAAGGAACTTTATCTGTCATCGGCCAAGCAGAGAATGATGAGAGGAAATGTTATGTTTAATCCTCCATCAAGATTTTTAAAGGAAATACCCAGATATATGCTGGAAATGGGAGTTCCGGCAGGGAAAGATTACAGGAGGAAAAGTTTTATGAGCGACGAGATTAAGGACAGCCGTATCACTCCGGCTTACACAAAGGCAAACGGAGATGACGGATATAAGAGACATGACGGAAGCGATCTTTCCGTACAGCCATTTGCCATGCAGTTTTCCAAGGCAAAGGATATAGGCGCCGGCAGTGGAAGTCTGGAGTATGCAGAGGGCGACATGGTTCACCACGATAAGTTCGGCGATGGCAAGGTAATGTCTATCGTAAAGGGTGGCAGAGACTACGAGGTGACCGTAGAATTCCCTGAATTCGGTACAAAGAAAATGCTGTCTGCATTTGCAAAGCTTAAGAAAATTTAATAAAAATATGCACTTGGCTATAGGCTGAACCTAAAGGAGGCTAATCAGATGTACACATTTTTAGACAAGAAAGGAAGCTTCAGACTTCCTGAGGCCCAGAAACACACAGGAATGTATTTCCCACTGGCAAGCGACTGTGGACTTAAATCTGCAATCACCCCGGAGCTTGCGGGAGATGCCAAGCTAGACCAGAATCATTTTCTTTTTGAACCGGTCAGTGCCATCAACCTTCACAATAACAAAAGCACCAGAAATTTTTGGGTGAAAATTGAGGGTAAGGGAGCTTGGTCAGCAACAGGCGGTTCAGCTATGCAGCAGGCTCTGAAGTTCACCGACAAGGAAGAAAGTGTAACTGTTGAAGCAGGTTATATGTGGCATCGCACCATCAGAGAGAACAAAGAATTTGGTGTCAGTGCATCTGTTACTACCGTGATTCCTGCCGATAAAAACATGGAAATCAATCAGGTGGATATTACCAATATCTCCGATGCATCCATTAAGCTTACCGGTATTGCGGCCTACCCGATTTACGGAAGAAGTGCAGATAATATCAGAGACCACAGACATGTTACATCCCTTCTTCACAGAGTAAAGGTCACAGAGAGAGGTGTTATCGTTAATCCTACACTTTCCTTCGATGAAAGAGGTCATCAGCTGAATGATACCTGCTATTTCGTAAAAGGTATGACCGGCAGCGGTGAGAAGCCTGTCGCTTTTTACCCTGATATCAATACCTTCATCGGTGAGGGCGGTAGTCTGGAGCAGCCTCTGGCTGTTTATGGAAGTGTAGAGTCTGAGCAGCCCGGCTTTGAAATTAACGGACAGGAAGCCCTGGGCGGTCTTGAATTTGCTGCTGAGACCTTACAGCCTGGAGAGACTGCGACCTACATCATTTTCGCAGGATGCGCAAAGACAAGTGACGAAATCGCAGAGATGCTGTCCGGCTACAAGTGCAAGAACTGCGTAAAAAAAGAGTTCGAGAAGACCAGAAAATACTGGGAAAATATAGTAAATGTAAATTACCATACAGGAGACGAGGAATTCGATCAGTTCATGAACTGGGTTAGCTTCCAGCCTGACCTTCGTCGAGTATTCGGCTGCTCCTTCCTGCCACACCATGACTACGGAAAGGGCGGAAGAGGCTGGCGTGACCTCTGGCAGGATTGCCTGGCACTTCTCCTTATGAATCCTTCCGGTGTAAGACAGATGCTGGTAGCAAATTTCGCAGGTGTTCGTGTGGACGGTACCAATGCCACAATCATCGGCGAGCGTCTTGGTGAATTCAAGGCCGACAGAAATTCCATTACCAGAGTATGGATGGATCATGGCGTATGGCCATTTATGACTACCAAGCTTTATATCGATCAGACCGGAGATATTGATGTTCTTAAAGAGCCTGTCAAATATTTCAAGGACAGACAGGTAAAGCGCGGTACAGCTGTTGACGGTCTCTGGCAGGTAGGAAGCACCTGGCAGCAGGACGAGCAGGATAAGGAATACGAGGGCTCTATTGCTGAGCATTTGATTCTGCAGGCTCTTACTTCATTCTGGGAGGTAGGCGAGCATAACCACATAAGAATGCGTGATGCCGACTGGAACGATGCTTTGGATATGGCAGGAAAGCGCGGCGAGTCTGTTGCTTTTACCAATGCATATGCAAAAAATCTTATAGATATGGCCGCTCTTCTTACCGCGCTGGCAGATAAGGGCGTGAAGGAAATCGAGCTTTTCAAAGAGATGGAAAACCTCCTCGTAAGTGACAAGGCTATTTATGACAGTGTCAGTGAAAAAATTGCTGTTCTCGATACTTTCCTGGAGACCTGTAAGCACAATATTTCCGGAGAGAAGATTAAGCTTGATACTGTAGAGCTGGCTGAAAATCTGAAAAATAAGGGCGAGTGGATCAGAAATCACATCCGTGAGACCGAATGGGTATCCGACGGCAAGGGAAACAGATGGTACAACGGTTACTACGATAATGATGGTCAGATTCTTGAAGGAAATATCAATGGCAAGGCTCAGATGATGCTTACCAGCCAGGTATTTTCCATCATGTCGGGTACTGCTACAGAGGCACAGGTGGCAGAGATAGCCAAGTCCGCAGACAAGTATCTCTACGATGAAAACTGCGGCGGCTACAGGCTTAATACCAATTTTGAGGAAATTAAGCTGAACCTAGGCAGAATGTCAGGCTTTGCCTTCGGTGAGAAGGAAAACGGTGCCGTATTCTCTCATATGGCGGTTATGTATGCATATGCCCTCTATTCCAGAGGCTTTGTTCGTGAGGGCTACAAAGCACTTCAGTCTCTGGCTGATGCTTCCATGAACTTTGAGACCAGCCACATTTATCCCGGTATTCCCGAGTATTTCAACAACAAGGGAAGAGG
>JAZUHR010000139.1:0-14731 GCA_045641825.1 Lachnospiraceae bacterium | reverse complement strand
ATGGCTACGATCCGACTTCAAATACAATGGCAAGGAAATTTCCGTCATGGGTGGCGGTATGGGTATCCCTTCCATCGGCATCTATTCCTACGAGCTTTTCAATTTCTATGATGTAGACTGCATTATCAGAATCGGCTCCGCAGGCGGTTTTGCAGATGATCTTCATGTTCGTGACCTGGTTATCGGCATGGGCGCATCCACCAATTCCAACTATGCAGATCAGTACAATCTGCCCGGCACTATCGCACCTATCGCAGACTTCGGGGTTCTTCGCAAGGCTGTTGAGACTGCAGAAGCCAAGGGCATCAATGTTCGCGTAGGTAACGTGCTTTCATCTGATGTTTTCTACAACGCAGACCCTACCTTCAATGACAGATGGAAAAAGATGGGCGTGCTTTGCGTAGAGATGGAGGCAGCGGCTCTTTATCTTAATGCTATCGCCGCAGGTAAGAAGGCTCTCTGCATGCTTACAATTTCCGATCACCTCTATTCAGGAGAGGAGCTGTCCGCAGAGGAGCGCCAGAATTCCTTCCACGAAATGATGGAGGTAGCACTTACCGTAGGTACTGAACTGTAAGGTTCTCCATTTATTTCACTTCGTTCAATAAAAGGAGATAAGCGGACGCTAAGCCATAATAGTTCACGCTGACGCGTGAAGGCTTAGCTTCTCAAACCCCTTCGGGGTTCTCCATTTATTTCACTTCGTTCAATAAAAGGAGATAAAATGGATAAGACGATGGAAAAGCAGCTGATGGAAACAGCGCTTAAATACAGAAAGAGAGCCTACACTCCATATTCGCACTTTAATGTAGGCGCGGCCCTTCTTACAAAGGATGGCCATATTTTCGGTGGCTGTAATATTGAAAATGCAGGCTACTCCGCGACCAATTGTGCAGAGCGTACAGCCATTTTCAAGGCTGTGTCAGAGGGCTTCCTGGAGTTTGAAGCAATCGCTGTTGTAGGCGGCTATGACGGAGCCAATGACGGCAATCCCGACACTGCTGTGGCACCATGCGGAATTTGCCGCCAGGTTATGGCTGAATTCGTTGATTTCAATGAATTTAAGATACTTCTGGGCACAGGTCCTGACGACTACAAGATTTATACCCTGGAGGAAATCCTGCCTCTGGGATTTTCACCGAAGGACCTAAAATAACAGTAGTTTTTACGAGAGAATAAAAATAATGGTTTTCGTGCAACTTTGCATGAAAACACGAGAGAAAGACTGAATATGAAGAGACCTAAAATTGTATTTCTTGAAACTGCTACTTTGGGCGATGATGTCAACATCGCCCAATTTTCTGAGCTGGGTGATGTGACTACATATGACCTGACGCTTAAGGAGCAGATAAATGAGCGTATTATAGACGCAGACGTAGTGATTATCAATAAGCTGCCTATGTGCGAGGAGACTCTTAAGGATGCAAAGAACCTTAAACTGATTTGCCTCACAGCTACCGGCACCAACAATATTGATTTTCCTTATACCGACAGCCGGGGAATTGTTGTTAAAAATGTGGCCAGCTACTCCACGGAATCAGTGGTGCAGCATACCTTTGCCCTCTTTTTCTTTCTCTATGAGAAGATGGCATACTATGATGGCTATGTAAAAAGCGGCGATTACGCCAATGCTCCATTTTTCTGCCATATAGAAGAAAAATTTCACGAGCTCTACGGTAAGACCTGGGGAATTATCGGACTTGGAGAAATCGGCAGAAGAGTCGCTACCGTAGCGGAATGCTTCGGCTGCAAGGTAATATATTACTCCACCTCAGGTGCTCACGATGACGAGCATTTTAAGCGCGTATCGCTTGAGGAACTGCTGACTCAGTCAGATGTGGTATCCATTCACGCACCGCTTAATGATAACACCCGCAATCTCATGAATGCCGAGACTATCGGCAAGATGAAAAAAACTGCATATTTAATCAATGTGGGCCGTGGTCCGATTATCAATGAAGAGGATCTTTACCAGGCCATTCTGCATGATACAATTGCAGGCGCGGGACTGGATGTTCTGGCAGTAGAGCCTATGGACCCGAAGAATCCTTTGTTAAAGGTCTGGGACTCCAAGAAACTTGTAATCACACCTCATATCGCCTGGGCTACTTCTGAGGCCAGAAGCAGGTGCGTAGACAGGGTTTTTGACAATGTTCGGACCTATCTTGAGACAGGAAAATAGTGCTTTTACCCGATTCTGATACCCAACTCCAAAAAATATGAAGAAAATGATAATTATTCGTTAGTTTTTTATAAATTTCGTTTGACAATAAAATTGCAAAATGTTATAGTACAAGTGCGGTGTTACACCGTAAAACTATATTTTTTTCAAGGTATTTGGAGGATTTAGAAAATGACAGGTACAGTTAAGTGGTTCAACAACCAGAAGGGTTACGGCTTCATCTCTGACGAGAACGGTAAGGACGTATTCGTTCACTACTCAGGACTTAACATGGAAGGCTTCAAGTCTCTCGAAGAGGGCCAGAAGGTAACTTTCGATGTTACAGAAGGCGCTAAGGGACCTCAGGCTACTAACGTAACCAAGTGCTAATCAATTGATTTTTACGATGTACCTTTTTCAGATATAAAAGCAATTTTATTAAGAGAAATCTACTTAAGTAAACAATGAGAGCTAAGAAGAACAGCATTCCTGCGGAGTGCTGTTTTTTCTATGTTTTATTTGGAAAATCTATTTATTCCGTCAAAAAAATGTGCTATAATTTTTTTCAATAAAATCTAGCTTTTTCGGAGGAAAAGTATGTCTAAGACTTATATCATGGATCATCCACTTATTCAGCACAAAATCGGTATTATGAGAGATAAGAATACCTCTACCAAAGAGTTCAGAGCTCTGGTTACTGAGGTAGCTTCTCTTATCTATTATGAAGCCAGCCGCAATCTTCCTCTGGCTGACAAGGTTATCGAGACACCTCTGGTTCAGACTACCGTTAAGGAAATCGCAGGTAAAAAGCTTTGCGTAGTGCCTATTCTTCGTGCGGGTATGCAGATGGCTGAGGGCGTTCTTGTTATGACACCCAATGCAAAAGTAGGACATATCGGTCTTTACAGAGATGAAGAGACTCTGGAGCCCCATGAGTATTTCTGCAAGCTCCCTAAGGATGTTACAGAGCGTGATGTATTCCTGGTAGACCCTATGCTGGCTACCGGTGGTTCTGCGATTGCAGCTATCGAGCTTCTTAAGAAGCGTGGCATCGGCAAGATTAGATTCCTTTGCCTTATCGCAGCACCCGAAGGAGTTGAGAAGCTTCAGAAGGCTCATCCTGATGTTGATATTTATATCGGTGCACTTGATAAGCAGCTCAATGAGAATGGCTACATTCTTCCTGGTCTTGGCGATGCAGGTGACAGAATTTACGGCACAAAATAAAAATGGACAGTGAAATAGTTTTTTTACTTGAGATTGTGGGGACTATAGCTTTTTCGGTATCCGGAGCTATGATAGGCATCCAGAAGAAGATGGATATTTTCGGTGTGGCGATTTTAGGACTCACCACAGCTGTGGGAGGCGGAATCCTGAGAGACCTGATGATAGGTAATATTCCACCCCAGACCTTCAGAAATCCCGTATATGCGCTGGTGGCTATCCTTACCGCTATTGTGGTTTTCATAGCGGTAGCAGTCCTCAAAAAAATTCGCCACAAGGACCATATAGATGTGACGGATCATTTCAAAGGGAAGCGCCTGTATGATTTGGTAATGCTCATTATGGATACGCTGGGACTGGCTATTTTTACAGTAGTTGGCATCCAGACGGCAGAGAATGCCGAAGCGGAATTCGGCTGGCTTCTTCTGGTATTCGTAGGCGTTGTTACCGGTGTGGGCGGTGGCGTCATCCGAGATATGATGGCCGGCAATACACCTTATATCTTTGTAAAGCATATATATGCCTGTGCCAGTCTGGCGGGGGCAGTGGTGTATATTCTTTTGGCCCATTATGTAAGCATAGTGAATGAGTCACTGGCTACTTTGATAGCCATGGCTGTGATAATGGCTATTCGTTTTCTGGCAGCGAAGTTTAAATGGAATTTGCCCAGAATCAATTAGACAGTTGAATATTGTATGTTGATTATTCATACCCTCTTTGCTGAAAAAGGTTAAAGAGGGTATGTTTTTATTTGTTTTTTGCTTTTTTGTATATTTTTACGTGTTTTTGAGGGGGATTTTGCCGTGTTGCAACTTATATCAAAAAAATGTATAATATATGCTGAGGTTTTTTATGGAACAGAAGATTGTATATTATACAGACGAATTAAATGATGAGTTCTCAAGTGCGCAGATTACGGCTCGAAGAATCGATGAAAATTACAATTATCGGCCAGGCTTCTGGGGACGCATAGGACGGGGAGTTATTTATTACGGTTTGGCCCGGCCTATTGCGTGGGCATACCTTAAGATAGCGTGGGGCCACAGAATTGTTAACAAAAAAGTGCTTAAGAATTACAGGCACACCGGTTATTTTCTCTACGGCAATCACACTAATCCTGTGGCAGATGCCCTGATTCCCAGCATGATAGCCTATCCTAAGGGAGTGTATGTTATAGTTCATCCCAACAATGTCTCCATGCCTGTGCTTGGGAAAATCACTCCCTGCCTGGGTGCTTTGCCGCTTCCGGATACCTTGGAAGCCATGAAGCATTTCAGCAAAAGAGTTGACGAAGTGGTAAGAAACGGGGCGTGCCTTACTATTTACCCGGAAGCCCATATCTGGCCTTACTATACAGGTATTCGCCCTTTTAAAAAGGATTCCTTTGGTTATCCCATTAGTAACAAGGTGCCTACCTTTTGCTTTACCAATACCTACCGGAAAAGACTTTTTTTCAAAAAGCCCGGAATAGTGACCTATGTGGAGGGGCCTTTTTTCCCGGAAGAAGACCTGCCTACCGCTAAAAAGAAGGAAAGCCTCCGCAATCAGGTCTATGAGGCGATGGTAAAGAATACAGTCCACAACAACGTAGAACTAATCAAGTATGTAAAGAAAGATGAGGAAAACTCGTGATAAACATTCTTTTTTCAGGTAATTCCAAAGTGTTTGACGGTGTGCTTACCTGCATGCTGTCCATTATGAAACGTACTGAGACAGAGGAGCCCTTTACCTTCTATGTGATGACTATGGATTTACCCAGGGTAAAGCCGGAGTACACAGCCATAGATGAAAGCAGAATTGCTTTTCTGAATACGGTAGCCAAGAAGTACAATCCCGATAATCAGGTGGTGCGGCTCTTGGTGACTGACATCTACGAGAGAGAATTTGCCAACTGCCCCAATGAACAGTGCTACTGCTCACCCTACACACTGCTCAGACTTTTTATGGACCTGATTCCGGATATTCCCGACAAAATCCTTTATCTGGATATAGATATCATGTTCAATAGGGATATAAGACTTCTCTATGACATAGACGTGACGGATTATGAATATGCTGCTGCTCGCGACCACTACGGTAAATTCCTGCTTAATCCCAATTATATCAATGCGGGAGTATTGCTTTTCAATACAAAGAAAATCAAGGAGACCGGCCTTTTGGTAAAGGCGAGGGAACTTATAAAGACTAAGAAAATGCTTTTCGCGGATCAGGACGCTATTTACAGAAGCACCAGTAAAAAGCTGATGCTGCCTCAGAAGTACAACGATCAGAAATTTTTACATAAGCATACGGTGGTAAGACATTTTTCGAAGAGACTTTTTTACCTGCCTTATCCTCATACGGAGAATGTCAAGCAGTGGAATGTGAGCCGTATGTACAGATGTTTTGGTTACAAGCAGTTTGACGATGTTATTTACGAATATATGTATCTGAAGGGAAAGTATGAAAATGAAAATTAACATCAGGCCTCTTTTTTCGCTGGGCGGTAATGCGAAGGCAATTCCGATTTTTTACGCCTGCGACGACAACTATATCAAATTTATGGCGGTTTCCTTGCAGTCACTGATTCTGCAGGCATCACCGGAAAACACCTATCTGGTTCATGTCCTGAACACCGGAATAAGTGAGAGCAATAAGGATATTTTGAGGTCCATGGCTACAGACAATGTATCCATAAAATTTGTGGATGTGTCGGATAAACTGGCAGAGGTGGGGAAAAAGCTTTCCATCAGGGACTATTATTCCAGCACGACCTACTATAGAATTTTTATTCCGGAGATGTTTCCGCAATTTGATAAAATTCTCTATATCGACGGTGATACCATCATAAACAGGGATATTGCCAAGCTCTACAAGTATAACCTGGGTGAGAATTACATCGGCGCCATTCAGGATTATCTGGTGACCTCTGTTGACGTTTTTGGTAATTACGTAGAAAAGGTGCTGGGCCTGTCCAGAGCGGCTTATTTCAATGCAGGCGTAGTGCTTCTTAATTGCGAACAGTTCAGAAAAAAGAAGATAGAGAAGAAATTCTACGAGCTGTTGGAAACCTATTCTTTCGTGGTGGCCCAGGATCAGGATTATCTGAATATTCTTTGTCAGGATAAGATACTGTGGATTGATTCCAGATGGAATGTACAGATGACAGAGCCTGCGGAAAGACCTTTGAAGGAAACAGGCCTCATTCACTATAATCTGGCAACCAAGCCCTGGCATTCCAAAGAGTGCAGGTACAGTAAGATTTTCTGGCGATATGCCAGCGTTACTCCTACTTACGAGGCGCTTAAGGAAGAGCTGGCTGCATATGACGAGGAGAAACGCAGAAAAGACGCTGCCTCCGGGGACAATCTTTTCAATCTGGCTGTTCAGGAAATCGACAATGAAGACAATTACTTCAATAGAATTGCCTTTAAGCAGCCCAGAAAGCTTACCCGTCAGGAAATTATCCTAAAGAGGGATCAGTACGAGAAGGAAGGCAGATTCGACGAGGATTTGGAGGATGATCCGCCGGGAAGAGAACTTATGCCCAATGAGATTACTTATATCAAGACAAGTATCTCGGACAGGGTGAAGAGAAGATATGCCTTTAAGATTGCCAGATGGTTTGTAAATACCATGATTAAGAGGCATCAGCTTATTATCGAAGGCTATGAAGGCTTGGAAAATTATGCGGGACTCAATACCGGTGCTATTATCACCTGCAACCATTTCAATGCTTTCGATTCTTTTGCTATGCATCTTACATATGAAAAGTCGGGACAGCGCAGCAGAAGATTTTACAGGATTATCAAAGAGGGAAATTATACCAGCTTCCCTGGCTTTTTCGGCTATCTTATGAGAAACTGCGATACGCTTCCCCTTAGCTCCAATAAGGACACTATGAAGAAATTCATGAAGGCGGTAGACAGAATTCTGCAGAAGGGCCATTTCATCCTGATTTATCCGGAACAGGCAATGTGGTGGAACTATAAGAAGCCAAGACCGCTTAAGAAGGGGGCTTTCGTATTCGCAGCTAAGAATAATGTGCCGGTGCTTCCGATATTCATCACTATGAGTGACAGCGATTATCCCGGAGAGGGAGGAATGCCGGTGCAGAAGTACACTATCCACATTGAGAAGCCTATTTATCCTGATCAGAGAAAGAAGGCTGCTGAAAATGCTGTAGAGATGAGAGAAAAGAACTTTAAGGTATGGCAGGAAGTGTACGAAAGAGTGTACGGAGTACCCTTGGAGTATTCCTGTGACGCAGAGAAAAAGGAAAATTAGTATGCTGAAAAGAGGCGCAGGTGGGCGCCTCTTTTTTGGGTTCGCGCGCCATGGACGCCCCGGGCGGGAATTAACGCCCCGGGGACGCCGAGACTTACTCAAATGCCATATTTCCTGAGGATTCGTTCAAGTTTTCTTTGGAAGTAGGGATATAAAAGCAGCATGAACAGCGCATTGGAGATGCAGTAAGAAAGTGTGTAGGGAATCGCAGAGATGAGAGCGGCGACATATACGTCGGCGGAAAAATCCCTGTAAGCCCAGAGTACAGTCCATATGTCCATTAGAAATGAATAAAGAAGTCCTGAAAGCAGGGCGAAAAGCACACGGGAAAAAGTGTGCTTTTTTAGTGGACGCGACAGGAGGCCGGCAAAAAGCCCGATAAGGCCCCAGCCCAGCATCTGGAAAGGAGTCCAGGGGCCTTGTCCGAAGAAAAAATTGGAGAGAACGGCGGTCATGGAGCCCGTGAGAAAACCGGCTTCCGGACCCAGGAAAATCCCTGAGATTATAGTAAGGGCGGGCACGGGCTTGATGACGGGGATGAAACGACCAAGTACTGAAAGGGCAGTAAAAATGCCGACCAGTACGAGGCGGCGCGAGCCTATCTTCCGCTTTTCAAAGCCCAGGGCGAACAGAAAGAAGGAAAGAAAAGTAACTACGAGAGCTGCCGCGATATAGCTTTTTTCACGCAGGAAAAGAGAAGCTGACACAGCAACTGCAGCTATCAGCAGTAATATCAGGATGGACAAGATTATTCGCTTTTTTATACTTGAAGCAGTCATAATTATATTCTTTTTCCTGTAAGTTTGGTTCTAGCTAAATATTTAAGAGCATTACCCTAACTATGTAACACAGAGCATTTTCTTTGACTACCCTGAAAATGCTCTCTTATGGCCATTCTGAAAGTAATCCTCTAGGCCGCGAAGTACAGGACAGCCGTTTTACAGCCGTGCTGTATTGTGACATCGTAAAATCGTGTATTGGAATAAGTTATCCGGAATCCGAAACATTTAAGTTTCAGACTTACATTTAAGGTTGGCCAGAGCGATGTCCACACATTCCTTTTCCAGGATGACATCATCGTAGAGACCACGGGTCATACGGGCAAAATGCGTGGTATAAAAGTAATTATTCTTGAAAAATGAATGTGGTTCATCGATGGCAGCAATCTGCCCGTCGAAGAGCAAGGCGATTCTGTCGGACAGTAGAGCTGCAAGCTCGATATCGTGGCTGATTAAGAAAATGGTGATGCCCTTGTCACGGAGCCTTCTTAAGGCATCAGCTACAATTTGCTTATTCTCGGTGTCCAGTCCCTTGGTGGGCTCATCCAGCAGCAGAATTTTTACGTCTCTGGACATGACCAGATTTAACCCCAGCAGGGCTTTCTCGCCACCGGATAAATCGTAGGGATGAGTGTCAAGCAGCTCCGTCATAGGAAAAACGGGAGTCGGGATCTTGCGGAGTTCTTCTCGGACGCTATCGCAGAGAAAAAGGCTTTCCACCTGCTGAGGAAGCATTGTTATGTGCGAATACAGGGAAGAAGTCGTGTGTTTACTGATATCCTTTCCGAGTATGCTGACCTTGCCTCGGTCAGCCTTTAGGAGACCTGCAATAATCTGCATTAGTGTGCTTTTTCCTTGGCCGTTGCCGCCCAAAAGAGTAAGGATTTCACCCCTATAAATCTGCAAGTCCAGATCCTTCAGGACCTTTTTTCCATGGCGCTCGTAACTGAAAGACAGCTCCTTGATGCTTATAGCGACTTCACGATTTGCAGGCAAAGTAGGAATAGGAATGTCACGTGAAAAAATCCCGGTCCCAATATGTTCACTTATAAAACGACGCCCTTCAGATATTGTCATGGGAATATCAGAAGCAGCCTGGACTTTCGACTCCATGGGAATATCAGAAGCAGCCTGGACTTTCGACTCCATGTTAATATCAGAAACAGTCGCAGCTTCTACAGCCTTGTATAACCTTACAGAGGCTGGAAATGCAGACAGAATCGGGTCATCCTTGGGGAGGAGACTAATGCATTTTTTTATAGGGCCAAAGGCGGCGGGAGAGTTTTTTCGTAAAATCAGCAGTTTGTCTGTATGCTGGGCAACAGCCTCCAGGCGGTGTTCGGCCAGTATGATTGTGATACCGGTATCCCGGTGAAGTCTGGAAAGCAACTCCATAAATTCCTCGCTTGCTATAGGATCCAGCTGAGCAGTGGGCTCGTCTAGCAGAAGGAGATCAGGATTCATGCAGAGAAGAGATGCCAGATTTACAAGCTGCTTCTGACCGCCGGACAGTGTGTGGGTATCCCGTTCAAAAAGCTCCGTTATCCCCAGGTAAGAGGCAACCTCGGCAGTACGCAGGCGTATAGTATGACTACTGCAGCCCAGGCTTTCCATGCCAAAGGCAAGCTCGTGCCATACCTTATCGGTCACCAGCTGTTTGTCGGGATCTTGAAAAAGGTAGCCTATTTTCTCGGCACTTTCTCGGGCAGAAAGGAGGTCAGCGTCCCGACCGTCAAACTGAATGCTTCCGGACTTGTCCCCCCGGGGAGCCAGCTCCGGCTTCAGGAGGGAGAGCAGTGTAGACTTGCCACTTCCGGAAGACCCTATTATGGTTAAAAATTCTCCTCTTTCCACTGAGAAAGACAGGTCTCTGATAACGGGAGATTTGCTGTCCGGATAGGAAAAAGTTAAGTTCTTGATTTCTGTTTTTTTCATAAGCCTGCGCTAAGGCGCCCCTCCTCTCGTAAAAGAATGATAAGCGGAATGCATAAAAGTATGAAAGCAGGTAAGACTATCATGAACAGTCCCCCGGCGGATATTTGAAGTTTAAACAGGGGATAAAATACGGTCCGGTCAACTTTTAAAAACAAAGCGATAATCAGGGGGATGGACAGAAGCACTATCAGACCAAGCATAAAATAATCCCTTCGATGGAAGGAAAAACGCTGATAGGAAGTGCGGTGAGGCAGTGAATAGCCACGGGCTTCCATACTGTCAGCGGTGATAATTCCGTGCTCCAGTGAGTAGCCAGCCACAGAAAGGAAAATCCGCGATTTTCCCTTGATTCGGCTTATGATGGTATCGTCGGAATACATCCCCATTACTTTGGCGGCATTTTCCATGGAACGCATCTGGGCGGAAAATTCCGGAACGAAGCGGAGAACCATGGAAAAAAGCAAAGAAAGTCTGGGTGAAATCTTGCCGAAAAGACACATAATATGGTCTGAAGTCAGCGACAGGGAGAGTATTTTAAACCAAAGGATAAGCTGCAAAAGCTGAAGGGCAAGATGAACGCCATAAATGCAGGCTTCCTGGGTAACAGGAGATGTATTTATGTAAAAAAGAATGGTGGCGCCTTCGTGAGACACAAGGGGATTTATAAGGCCGGCCAGCAGACAGAAAGCGAAAAGAGGCCCGAAGGAATGGTCCTCCTTTTTCTTAAAGGCGTAAAAAGTAATCACCCCAAGCAGGCAGGAAAGTGCTGTGAGCAGGGGATTGGCCATAATACCGGTAAAAAGAATCACCAGAAAGAAAAATATGAAATTGGTAAAAGGGTGAAAGCTTTC
Organism: Lachnospiraceae bacterium; assembly: GCA_045641825.1. Classification (GTDB taxonomy): domain Bacteria; phylum Bacillota; class Clostridia; order Lachnospirales; family Lachnospiraceae; genus RGIG3528. Next base: position 3,515 of record JAZUHR010000139.1, on the reverse strand, counting down.
GAAGGGCTTCATTTTTTTCCTCTTATTTCATTCGCTACAGGATTACTTTAAATCATCGCCTATATTGGCGGTGTATTTCCATTCGATTTTGTCGCCGGGCTTAAGAATGTAGGAACCGCAGTCCACCTGAGGAGCCACTCCGTTTACAAAGTACATCCAGCCTGAGAGATTACCGAAATCGCGCTCGTAAATATTGTTGATGCCGCGCACGTAGACCGTACCGGTGGACTGGGCGTCGCAATTGATGCCTTTTCTCATGCAGACCGCAGAAAGAACGTCGAAAACGTCGGTGCCTTCCGTGATATAAACATCTGTATCAGGAATAATTATACCGTTTTTCGGCACAAAATCGCTGTTTTTATCTTTAATGGTATGGCAGGTGACAGAAATGGTAACAGTACCATAAGGGCTGCCATCTCCCGAAGCCGGACCGGCAGTGATAGGGGCATCCTCAGGAAGTCCTGTGGACGCAGGACTTATTTTTATGAATGCGGCTATTATCAAGAGGGCAATCCACAAAAGTAACAGGAAAAGAAGATTCTGCCTGTTGAGTTTCTTTAAGAGCAGCAACACTATGAAGAAAACAAGGATAAAAGCACTTGCTATAATCATAGGAAGGCCATGAGAAACAAAAAAGCCAGTGGGGCCCTCGGTAGACCCGGGAAAAGCTGTGACACTCGGAACCGCAGTAGGCAGCGGAGTAGTGAGGATATCCGGCACATTTGTAGGAAGTGGCGTAATCGTAGGCCCCGGCGTAATCGTAGGGGCAGGCTCACTCTCAGCTTTTTTCCAGATATAGAAAAATTGTTGGCCCTCGTAAAATTTCTTCAGGGCAACCAGGGAATAGAAGGCCTGGACGGTAGCATTTCCGTTGGAGTCACCCTGGTAAAAATGAGAAAAGGAGCCATCCTCCAGGCGATATTTCTCGAGCCCATCCAAGAGATTGCCCTCTTTTATAAAGCGTTCGTCACTAAGGGGGTCAATTCCTAGTGAGGTAAGAGCCATGATTACCTGAGCGGTACTTTCGGGATTGGCGGTGCCGAAGGATTTGTAGTCGCCGGAAGGCTCCTGGGCAAGGCTTAAAAAGTTAAGGGCCTGCTCAGTGATGCCGCGCTCTGTGGCTATAGACAGCAAGGGGCCGGAGGCGAGAGCCTGCAAAAGCATGGCGGTGACATCCACGTCGCCGTATTCTCCGAACAGGGAAAAACCACCGTCATTCCGTCTGTAGGCCAGAATTTTTTCAAATACTTCTGAATAGTCAGGAGCACCTTCGAAAGATTGGTTATTCATAAGGTGGAGCCCGAAAATATAGTCCATCAGCCCATTTTCGGAGTACCAGGAGAGAGCCGTATTTTCTATGTAGGGATTAGAAAAATCAGAGCAGGCGAGTAGGGAAAGAGATGTCTTTAAGCGGGTAATGGCAGATGCTTTTACGTCGCTTACGGGACCGGATATAAGTGCAGCCTTAACAGCGTTTAGATCCGTATCCGGGGACAGGTGGGACAGGGCCATGGTGTACCACTCCCCACTGCCGTTAATTTTGCCGGGGAGGACTTCATTTGCCCAGGTCTGCAAGAGGGCGGAATCTACACTGTCTGCAGGTACTCCCATTTCGTGGGCTATAATTCCATTAATTAAAAAATCGCATTCATTTACAGGCGCAGCAGTAGATACAGTACTTCCCTCGAGTATTGAAAGTAAGAGTATTATGCTGGCGAAAATGAATGCGATTCGTTTTTTCATATTAGTTGATAAATGTACTATTAGATAGCAGAAGCACTACGCTTCTTGGAAATAACAGCGGTTAAAAGCGCTGCAGCTGCACAGAAGAGTAATACAATGGCAGCGGTGCTTGATACACCTGTGTTGGGAGTAGCAGCAGCAACAGTAACTACGCAAACAGGAGGTACGATTGTGGAATCGCTTGTAGCGGAAATAACTGCTTTACCTGCATCTGTAAGAGTGATGACTGCCTTGCCCTCAGCGTCTGTCTTAACGCTTGTAGCTACGCCGTTTACGGTGATAGTAGCATTTGCAAGAGGAGCAGGAACCAGATTCCAGGAGGCATCATAGCCCATACCTGTAAGTGTAAGGGTAAAAGCGGTACCTGCAGAAGCATTCTTTGTATCTACGTCAAAATAGCAGTACTTATCGGAATAGCCTGTAGCATCTGCATAAATCCAGGCAACGAGATTGTCGCCGTCCTTAACTTCATCAGCCAGAGACCAGGCGGAAGCATTGTTCAGGTAGTAGCCTACAGCAGAGGTATCTACTCCCCATAACTTGGTAACAAAAAGGCCGTAGTCGCCGGTAGCTGCAGCAAAAGCGCTAGCGCCATCAGCATGCTTTAATGTGTGAACCAGGATAAGGGCATCGTTAATTGTAAGCTTGCCGTCGTTATCTGCGTCGGTAACCTTAACGGGCTCCTGAGTTACAACCAGGCTTCCTGCATTTGAAACTGTTACGAAAACTGTGGTATCGGCGGCCTTAACATTCTTGGAAGTACCGAAACCGGCTACCGCTGAAAAAATGAGAACAAAAAGAAGAAGTGATGATAAAAATTTTCTACGCATATTAATGCTCCTTTAAAAATTATTAGAACATGGGCGACTCGAACACCCCGGCCACGTTTTTTACGCGAGGCACTTTAAATTCAGTTGCTATTATAGACAAATTTGCAAACTTTGCAAGAGAAAAAGAGTATGAAAATGATTTCTCACTTTCATACTCTGCTGAAAATCTTATTTTTCTACGGAAAATTTGTAGACGGTAGCGCTCATAAATTCTGTCTGTGCGGGAACGATGGAAGACTTGAAATAAGGCTTCTCGTTGCAGGCATCCGGATAGAACTGAGTCTCCAGACAGAAGCCCTCGCGCTTCTTATAAACATAGCCGCCCTTACCTGCAGCCTTGCCGTCGATAAAATTGCCGGCGTAGAGCTGCATACCGGGAAGGTCTGTGAATACCTCTACTTTTCTGCCGGACTTGGGATCTACGCACTCACATACAAGCTCACAGTCCTCACCGGAATTATTCAGACAGTAGTTATGGTCGTAGCCGCCTGCAGTAACAAGAGGCTCGTAATCCATATCTATACGGTCGCCCATACGGGTACGGGTGCGGAAATCCATAGGTGTGCCTTCTACTGGTCTGATCTCGCCGGTAGGGATGAGATGGGCATCAGTAGGGGTGAAATGATCGGCATCGATCATAATTTCAGTGTCGGTAACAGGACCGGAGGCCTGACCGGAAAGGTTGAAGAAGGTGTGATTGGTAAAATTCATTACCGTATCCAGATCGGAAATAGCGTAGTATTCAATAACCAGCTCATTATCCTCAGTAAGTGTGTAGCTTACTGTCATATCGAGATTGCCGGGGAAACCCTGCTCCATATCAGGACTTAAACGGGAGAACTCTACAGTGATCTCGTCCTCTTCCTCGAATACCTCGGTCTCATAGTAAAAAGTATTGTAGCACTTGAAGCCGGAGTGAAGATTGTTGGGGCCGTCATTTTT
>JAZUHR010000138.1:0-2039 GCA_045641825.1 Lachnospiraceae bacterium | reverse complement strand
TCCTCTCCTTCGCTGCGGTGCATCGGTTATGGAGGCAGCATCCGCATCCGGGTTTTCAACCTCGGCTTACTACGGAAAAATCTTTCACAGATATATGCACTGCACCCCTTCGGAGTACCGAAAAAAGAGGTGATACTTTGGGGACGGGGACAGGGTTTCATTTTGCGACCAAAATGATACCGTGTCCCCGTCCCAATGTCATTTAATTAAGCATTACGGCTTAGACCCCCTGGGTCAATTTTATAGTTTTAGGTTTAAATCAGAGGCATTGCGCCTCTGATTTTTTTGCTTTTTTCTCCGAAAAAAGCTTGACAAGTTGGTCAAAAAATGAAGCCGGCCTTGAATATACATACCTTTTTAGGAGGCCTGCTTCATGAAAAATCCATCACCATCATACTGGAAGGAAACTCTCTTACAATCGATCGACATGCTTATCGATCATAAGGAGCTCTATTTTGAGCATCCTGAAACAGCTTTTTCAAGGACACAGAAGATCTCCCTTCGGGATACTATGCTCTTCCCGATGATCGCAGATCATAACACAACCGCGGTTGAATTATTGGATTATTTCTCAAAGGATGGTTTATTAATAGACACTTTGCCCTCCCAGGCGGCTATGTCGTATCGCCGTGACCTGCTTAAGGTAACCGCCTTTAAAGCAGTCTTTGATGATTTCGCCTCTAAAGTGCCTGCCGAAAAGACTTTCAAAGACTTACATGTCATTGCATGTGACGGTACGCGGCTCAACACTCCTTACAATCCTAAGGACCCGAAGAGCTTTGTTAATAGCATTGAAGGCAGAAGAGGCTTTAATCAGTATCATCTTACAACCTGTTATGATGTTCTGAATGATATATTCACAGATGTGGTCATTCAGGACTACTATTCTATGAATGAAAAGCTTGCTTTGAATGAGATGATGGATCGCTGTAAACGCACTTCACATCTTCTTTTTGTGGCAGACAGAGGCTTTGCGTCCTATAACGTAGTAGCTCATGCTGTAAATAATGGGCATAAATTCCTTATTCGCCTCACGCATCCCATGGCAAAAAATATTTTTCCCGACACAGTGAACCTGGACGAAGTTGAGAAATGTGATGTAGAAGATACCTTTTATGTAGGGCGTGTTAGAGACAAAAACAGCAAGGCTCTCAGAAACTATCACTTTGTTCACAATGAAAAGACGTATGATTACATTCAGGTCAAAAGCAAGAAGATCGATGAATTTCACGTCCGATTGGTAAAATTTGAACTTCCCAGCGGAAATACTGAGTATCTGCTGACCAATCTTCCGCAGGAAAAGTATGCCCTGAATGATCTGAAGGAATTGTACCGGATGCGATGGGGAGTGGAAACTTCCTATCGCTATCTTAAGTATGCCTCCGGAATGGTGCATATGCACTCAATAAAACCGAATTTCATCTTTCAGGAAATCTTCGCAAAACTCACACTCTATAACTTCTGTACGGCAGTCAAGCAATGTACTCATGCAGAGACTCCTGGCGAGTTAAAACATAATTACGTTGTTGAAAAAACATACCTTATAAAGGTATGCATCAGATATCTGAAGGATATGTTGAGCGATATCGTTAGTCTTATTGAAAAAAGAAAGGTACCAGTACGTGCTGACCGAAGTTTTGAAAGAAACATTCGAAGGCAGCACGCTGATACCCTAAACAACCGATAAAAAACAACAACTGAATAACACTGTTAGTAGACCGCCTCACCTGACGGTCTGTTTGCCTTTTCTAAATCCGGAAGATTTAGCCGTAAACCCGAGAACTGTTTCGAAACCAGGTGATTTTTTATCATAATCTATAATATCACACTTTATTCTTCGTGGCTAATTAAATGACATTGGGACGGGGTTACGGTATCACATCATAAATCGAATGATATTATAAATATTGATCGCCATAACCAGGAGCATGGATCCTTCAAACAGGATCGTTGCTCCTTTTTCATTCAGCCGCTTGTTGATGCTGCGTCCTGCTTCGCTGCCGAGGATACCGCAGATGACCATGCCCACCAGGATCAGC
>JAZUHR010000137.1:0-6808 GCA_045641825.1 Lachnospiraceae bacterium | reverse complement strand
CTCACGAAGAAATATTATACTACCAATGCCTTATAAATGCAAGCATTTTCTGAATAAAGTGTGTAAATTTTTCACACAATTTGAATTATTTATTTCTCTTGAAAAAGAAAAACACCTTTATTCCATGGAATTGTACAATTTAGAAAAACCGTACAATGGCAGCCATTCCACTATTCATTCTTTTCCAGTAAATCCGGGCGGAACTTCCTGGTGCGTTCTATACTTTGTTCATGGCGCCATGTCTCAATATTTTTATGATGACCTGACAAAAGCACTTCCGGTACTGCCATGCCTCTGTAGACTTCGGGTCTGGTGTACTGGGGATGCTCCAAAAGTCCGTCGGAAAAACTCTCTGTGACTCCGGATTCTTCATTGGAAAGAACTCCCGGCACCATACGGGATATAGAATCTATCATAACCATGGCAGGCAGCTCTCCTCCGGTAAGAACATAGTCACCAATGCTGTAAAAATCAGTAGCCACCATATCAAGGGCTCTCTCATCTATACCTTCATAATGTCCGCAGAGAAAGGTCAGGTTTTTCTCCTGAGCCAATTCCTTTGCATCCTGCTGGGTAAAAGTTTTCCCCCAGGGAGTCAAATAAATAACTCTGGGACGCTCCTCGCCTGTCAGCTCTTTAATATGCTCATAGGTCCTGACTACGGGATCGGCCTGCATAAGCATGCCGGCGCCACCGCCGTAGGGATAGTCATCCACCTTTCTATGCTTGTCCAAGGTATAGTCTCTGATATTCACAGCTTGTACCGAAATCAGATTTTTTTCAATTGCTCTCCCTGTAATCGATTCCTGCATAACGCTGTTTATCATATCAGGGAAAAGAGTCATTACGTAAAAGTTCATTATAACACCTGGTTTTAAGAAAAAATGGTACAGCATAGTACCATAATATTAATTATTTGCAGCCTTTTTTCTTTTTAAGTGAATTATCAAAAATACTACAGAGGTAATAAAAAGAACCGGGGCAACTACAACGCTCACATAAATGCCGCCCAATGAAAAATATCCCGGAGCAAAGTGGCCGTTTCTTGCATACTCATCAATAATAACCTTGCTTGCTTGATGGCTACGATAATTAATGCCATCAATAAGTAATCCGATTATCGGCATACCGAAAAACATTACAACAGACGATACTATTAAGATAATATCTCTTATAATCAGCATTTTAAGGCTTTTCTTTTTCTTAGTTTTCTCGACATAATTGCCGTTCTCAGCAGTATCTCTTGCTTCATCCGAATAATAATTCAGATTATTTGTGTTTACCAATGATGTTTCTTCCATAAAGCATGCTCCTCCCTCTACATAAAACGCAATCTTTATCTAAAAAAATCAACACCACTTAAGCTGATGCACTATCATTTTCCCGGCTTCCAAATCACAGCCCTTAAAGCATTCCTCTGTGCAGGGAATCAGGATTTCCTCTCCGTCAGTGCCTTCTACCACGTACACATCATTGGCTGCCGTCTGTAGCACATCAACAAGTTTACCGATGGACTTGGTAAGGTCGGTATCGTCATATACGTCAAGACCAATCATATCCTTGACATAATACTCTCCCTCTTCGAGAGGAATGGCATTCTCTCTGGTCACCAGAAGGTCCTTCTGCTTGTAACGCTCTACATCTTCTATTTTATCAAATCCCTTGAATTTAAGGATTGCCTGTCCCTTGAAGTATTTAACGCCTTCTACTTCAAGTTCTATAAGCTCTCTTCCGGTGTCAAGGAAAACATTTTTCAAATAATCAAATCGGTTTAAATCATCTGTGGTGGGGAATACCTTTACTTCTCCCTTAATTCCGTGGGTATTGGCTATAACACCCACTCTGAACATATCGTCTTTATTCATGCATACGTCCTTTTTCAAAAAAGGGCGCAGCTCTCATATTCGAAAACTGCGCCAAAGCCTGTACGGCCAAATTACTGAAGAATATCAACTACTACTTTCTTGTCATCCTTTGCGGAAGCAGCCTTTACAACAGTACGGATGGATTTTGCAATTCGTCCCTGCTTACCGATAACCTTGCCCATATCGGACTCAGCCACTTTAAGTGAAACAACTATTGCCTTTTCTGTATCCTCCTCAGTAACTACCACCTCTTCAGGATGATCCACCAAAGCCTTAGCGATGGTCTCTACAAGTTCCTTCATCATGGGACTTTTTCTCCCTTCGAGTGTGTTAATTATTTATTGATGCCAGCCTTCTTGAAAAGGTTTGCAACTGTCTGAGTAGGCTGAGCGCCGTTTGCAAGCCACTTCTTAGCCTCTTCTACGTTTACCTTGAACTCAGCAGGATTCTTGTTAGGATCGTAAGAACCGATCTCTGCGATGAATCTGCCGTTACGAGGTGCTCTCTCATCAGCAACTACTACTCTGTAGATAGCGAGCTTCTTCTCACCAAGTCTCTTAAGTCTAATCTTTACCATTTTCTTTTCCTCCTAAATAGGTCAATAAATTAATATATGTTTATGTAAATATCTTGCGATATGACATAGTGTTTAAAAAGGGAAGCCGCCCCTCTTGCCACCGAAGCCGCCCAAGGGATTACCATGCTTATTGTTCATCATGCCCTTCATCTGCTTCATAACCTGCTTCTGATTTTCCACCTGTTTAACCAGACGGTTAACTTCAGCTATATCAACGCCTGCCCCCTTGGCAATACGCTGCTTACGCTTGAAATTCATAAGCTTGGGATTGGCACGCTCTGCCGGAGTCATAGACTGAATGATGGCTACCATGGGCTTAAACATGTCGTCATCGACTTCAACGCCCTTAAGTGCTGAGCCCATGCCGGGAATCATGCCCATAATCTTGCCGATGCCGCCCATTTTTTTCATCTGATTAATCTGCTCTAAAAAGTCATTGTAATCAAATTCGGCTTTCTTAAGCTTCTTGGCCATTTCCTTGGCTTTTTCTTCATCGATCTCAGCCTCGGCCTTCTCGATAAGGGTAAGAACATCGCCCATACCAAGGATTCTGCCTGCCATACGATCAGGATGAAACTGCTCAAGGTCTGTAAGCTTTTCTCCCATACCTGCATAGAGAATGGGAAGACCGGTAACACTCTTAACGGATAAAGCCGCACCGCCTCTGGTATCGCCATCCAGCTTGGTCAGGATAACGCCTGTAAGAGGGAGCTTATCATTGAAGGTCTGGGAAACATTAACTGCCTCCTGACCTGTCATAGCATCCACGGTAAGAATGATATTGGTCATAGGAACATGCTGATTGATTTCAATAAGCTCATTCATCATGTCCTCATCTATCTGCAAACGACCGGCTGTATCTACGATAATCATATTATAGCCGTTCTTTTTTGCCTCTTCTCTGGCCGCCAGAACAATGTCCAGAGGCTTAGCATCGGTCCCCATGGAAAAAACAGGAACACCGACTCTTTCACCGTTTACTTTGAGCTGCTCTATAGCTGCCGGTCTGTAAACGTCACAGGCTACCAGCAAAGGCTTCTTGCCCTTATTTTTATAAAGGCCTGCAAGCTTAGCTGCCGTAGTAGTCTTACCTGCACCCTGAAGACCTGCCATCATAATGAAGGTCTGCTCATTGGCAGGAAGGAATTTAAGCTCGGCGGTCTCAGAGCCCATAAGTGAAATAAGCTCTTCATTAACCAGCTTAACTACCATCTGACCGGGAGTAAGGGAATTAAGAACATTCTCGCCGACAGCCTTCTCAGAAACAGTATTAACGAAGCTCTTAACGACCTTAAAGTTAACATCTGCTTCAAGAAGAGCCATCTTGACTTCCTTCATGGCCAGCTTTACGTCATTTTCAGTAAGTTTGCCCTTGCCTCGAAGGTTCTTGAAGACATTTTGTAATTTTTCTGATAAGGATTCAAATGCCATTATTCTTTATCTCATCGCAAAGTGCTGAAATCTGCTGTGAAGCAGGACTGTCACACTCTGCCGCCAGTCTCTTGATTTTATCAAGCTTTTCCATATCCATAAGGTACTTCTCGTAGAGATGCAACATATCCTCGAAATGTGAAAGCTTAACTCCTGCCCGCTTAATAATATCATGAACGCCCTGTCTGGTAATCCCTGCATTCTCAGCAATCTCCGAAAGGGACATATCATCGCAAAAGTACATAGTCAGAATCTCCTGCTGATCCTCCCGAAGCAAAGCCCCGTAAAAATCAAAAAGTAAAGACAATTCAACTTTTCCTTCCAACGAACTCATAGGCGTCCTCTAAAGATATTTTTAAGCCTCGGGTATAATACCATAGAAAAAGTAAACTGTCAAGCAAAATACTTGACAGTCCGAAAATTTTTTCAAAGTTTTTTACTGGTTTTTTTACTAAAGTTCTCAAGTTTCTTTTTTACCGGAATTATCCCTTTACAACATGTTTTTCGCCAAGTCTTCCTCGCCTTTTTTCAGAGCTTCCCTGATTCTGGTTGAAGAAATAGGCTCTCCGTCGAACTCGATTCTTTTAATTACCGTTACAGTAAAATCAAAAATTTCCGCAAAGGCTTCCAGCATTTCCACATCGCCCCTACGGTCCTTACCGAAGCGAAAATCGTCTCCCACAACCACTTCCGTTGCATTAAGCTTATTTATAAGTATTTCACTTATAAAATCTTCAGCCTCCATATCCATAGCCTTCTTGGTGAATGGATAGAGAATGTAATAGTCGATTCCGAGACTCTCGAACTTTTTTTCTTTTTCCTTCTCGGAAAAAATATTGGCCTGCTCCGGCTTGTAAAAAGGAGAATCCTTGGGAATATCGAAGGTAAAAATGATGGTGCTTCTGTTCTTTTTATGCTCCATCATCTTGGAAATCAGAGCCTGATGACCTTTATGGACACCATCAAATTTCCCCAGAGACACAATGGAAGAATCAATATCAAGTTTGGATAAATCACGTATAATTTTCATTGCTGCTCCTAAATCCTCTACGTAAAATTACATCTACATAAACATCTTGTATGGCTTAAATTTCCCTTTTTCACCATCAAATTCATATAATCCGTAGAAATCGCCCTTGGAATCGTAGGCTCTAAGAATATCGTGCGGCTCTACCCGACCGTGCTTAACTTCCGATCTTCTTAAGTAATTTCCGTTATACAGAAGGCTATCGAATTCAGGAAGTGTAGTAATATCTGCTTTATCCGAAAAAACACGGTCTATGGGAAATACTACCTCCTGAAGCCTGTCCTCATCCCTGGCTTTCTCAATCTGTGCCAGAGTCAGACTGTCGGAAATTTCGAAATCTCCGCTTTTCTTTCTTATAAGGCTCTTCATACAGGCGCAGCTCCCCAGCATCTCTCCCAAATCCCTGCAAATACTGCGGATATAGGTACCCTTGCCGCAGGTAATTAGAAGTCTTGCTTCCGTTATCTGTTGGTCTACAAGTGTAGTGTCAACAATCTCAATACTGTAAATAGTGACAGGGCGCTTCTCGACCTCAACCTCTTTACCGGCTCTGGCAATTTCATAAAGTTTCTTACCGTTTACCTTGATGGCAGAATACATGGGTGGCAGCTGCATAATATCACCTGTAAGACTGTCGCAGGCTTTTCTTAGCTCCTCATAGGAAAAATTCACTTCCTTTTCCATAAGGACCTGCCCTGTAATATCCAAAGTATCTGTACTCTTGCCAAACAGGCATTCAGCCTCATAGACCTTTATTTTATCTGTCAGCATATCGCAAAGCTTCGTGGCTGAGCCTATACAAACCGGTAAAACGCCCACAGCCATGGGATCCAGCGTACCTGTATGACCGATATGGCGGAATTTTAGTATTCCGCGAAGCTTGGCTACCACATCATGACTGGTAAAGCCTTCTTCCTTGTAAACATTTATGATGCCGTTAATCATAATTCTTTATCCCAAGCTATAGTCTCTTATTTTGAAAGGCCGAAAAGCGGGGTGTAGTGGCCTCGCCTTTCAGCCTTTTCTTTGTAAAATCAGACGAAGGTCTTATTCCTCATCATTTGAAGCATTTTCTGCAGCATTTGACTCGGTTTCCTCTTCGTCACTTCTGTCCGGAATCTGGGCGATAACCTCGTCAATCTTCTTGGACATGCTTACACCGTACTCGATAGTTGCATCACCCACAAAGGTAATAACCGGTGTATTTCTCATATTCATGCTGTGTGCAAGTCTGCCTCTGATAAAGCCGGCTGCAGAATTAAGCCCCTTAACGGTATCGCTTAATGCTGAAGAGTCTCCTAGGCAGCTCACCCATACCTTACATGTCTTAAGGTCCGGTGCCACATATACATCTACAATACTTGTAAAAGGTGAAATGCGGGGGTCATGCACCTCATCACGAATAATTACGGAGAGTTCCTTCTGAACCTCGGAATTTATTCTGATGTTTTTAATACTGTTTTTTCTCATTTTCTAGGTACCTCAACCATCTGATAAAGCTCGATGGAATCGCCTTCCTGAAGGTCTGTAAACTTCTCGAATACAAGACCACACTCGTAGCCTGCAGCTACTTCCTTTACATCGTCCTTGAAACGCTTTAAGGAAGCCAGATTTCCGTCGAAAATCTGATCCTTACCACGGGAAATACGAGCCTTACAGCCTCTGATAATCTTACCGTCAAGCACGAAGGAACCTGCAATAATACCTACACCTGAAGCCTTGAAGGTCATACGAACCTCAGCATGACCGATAACCTGCTCCTCGAAAATAGGATCAAGCATGCCCTTCATAGCCTGCTCAACGTCATCAATAGCATTGTAGATGACATTATAGAGACGAAGGTCTACCTTCTCACGCTCACAGATATCCTTAGCTGTATTGTCAGGCTTAACATTGAAGCCGATGATA
>JAZUHR010000136.1:0-8247 GCA_045641825.1 Lachnospiraceae bacterium | reverse complement strand
TGTTTTCCTTATTGATCTTGACCTGTCTTGCTCTGCCGAGCTGATCGATGGTCGCGTCCTTGAGATCGAGACCGACTTCGTCGGAGATGACCTGACCGCCGGTGAGGATGGCGATGTCTCTGAGCATATCTTTTCTTCTGTCACCGTAGCCGGGAGCCTTAACAGCAACTACATTGAAGGTACCACGAAGCTTGTTGATAACAAGTGTGGTAAGTGCTTCACCCTCAACATCCTCTGCGATGATGAGCAGGCGTGCGCCACTCTGAACGATCTGCTCAAGAAGAGGAAGAATCTCCTGGATATTGGAAATCTTCTTGTCTGTAATGAGAATGAAAGGAGAATCGAGAACAGCCTCCATCTTGTCTGTATCTGTAACCATGTAGGAAGAAATGTAGCCGCGATCGAACTGCATACCTTCTACTACATCAAGCTCTGTCTTCATGGTCTTGGACTCTTCGATAGTGATAACGCCATCCTTGGATACCTTTTCCATAGCGTCTGCAACCATCTGACCTACTGTCTCATCACCTGCGGAAATAGCAGCTACCTTTGCGATCTGGTCCTTGCCTGTAACTACGGAGGACATAGCCTTAATAGCATCAACTGCTGTATCGCAGGCCTTCTGCATACCCTTTCTCATGATGATAGGATTGGCACCTGCAGCCAGATTCTTCATACCTTCATTGATCATAGCCTGAGCAAGAACTGTAGCTGTGGTAGTACCGTCACCTGCTACGTCATTTGTCTTGGTAGCTACTTCACGTACGATCTGAGCGCCCATGTTCTCGAATGCATCAGGAAGCTCGATTTCCTTTGCGATGGTAACACCATCGTTGGTAATAAGCGGAGTACCGTAGGACTTGTCCAGAATAACATTTCTCCCCTTCGGTCCCAGTGTAACCTTTACTGTATCTGCAAGCTTGTTCACGCCTGCTTCGAGTGATTTACGTGCATCTGCACCAAACTTTAATTCCTTAGCCATTTCTCTTCTCCTTACAAAAATTAATCTACTACGATAGCTACGATATCGTTCTGCTTAACTACTACAAATTCCTCGCCGTCAAGCTTAACCTCGGTACCTGCGTACTTGGAGTAGATAACCTTGTCTCCTACGGAAACCATCATCTTAACTTCCTTGCCGTCTACCATGCCACCTGGGCCTACTGCTACTACCTCTGCCTGCTGTGGCTTTTCCTGTGACTTAGGGGCTAAAATAATGCCACCTGATGTCTTTTCTTCTGCTTCGAGAGCCTTGAGAACTACCTTGTCTCCCAATGGAACCAACTTCATAATTATCTCCTTTCCCCTGGCTTAACCGGGGCCTTAGTTTTCTTTTATTAGCACTCTTTCCTTTTGAGTGCTAACTAAATATATCACAAAAGAAAAGGAAGGTCAAGACCTCCCTTAAATTTCACATTATTTACACAGAAAAGAAGCCCAGTACAAAAAGAATAAGTATCCATGCTATTGCAATAGCAGGAAAACCTATAACAAAATACCAATGCTTGGTCTTATGTCTGAAGGTATACATACCTATGGTGCCGCCTATAGCCCCACCCAGAATCTGCACCAGAAAAAGAGTCTTTTCCGGTATTCTCCAGGCATGCTTTTCAGCCTTCTTCTTATCTACACCCATGATAATAAAGCCCACCAGTGTCATAATACCCAGATAGGCAGATAAAACTAATTTTACTGTTTCATTCATTTCAAGCATTTCTTCACCTGTTACTGCTTTTCATCAGGATCGTAATATACCGAATCCAGCTGAAGCATCATTCTCTGCACGGCGTCCTTGGAATTCTTCCAGTCCGCTTCCGCATTTCTATAGTCAAATTTGTCAATAAACCAGGAAAGATCGTCCCTGATTCTCTTCATATTCTCCAGATAAAGCTCTGTAATATCCCGGGCAAAATCATTGGCAGCATTTTTTCCCAGGTGCTTAACCGCTTCATTCAGAAGCAGTCTCACATGGCGATTGCAGATACCATTAGCCTTCTTAAGCTTATCTCTAAAGTCCTTTTCACACTCATACAGATAAAAAACCGTATCTATATAGCGGGCAAAGACTCCTGTAATTTTATCACAGATAAAGCATGAGTCCTCTACCTTATGCAGGTACTCCGATAAATCACAGGTGTCCTCAGATTTACGGCTCTTACCCAGCTTCATATGCTTCACTTTGCTCTCTGCATCGTTTATCAGCCTGTCGGCATGAGTCTTAAGCATAAGGGCCATGCCCAAACGATTGCCCCGCTTGTACATTTTTTCCACATGCTCCTCGCAAAAACCCAACTTGTCGGTCACCATTCTGACGTCGTCTTCCATATAGCTTGGACCCAGAGTAAAGTCCAGCGCGCCCTCTTCTATTTTGTGGTACATAACGCAAATGGGGCATTCGCACCTATTGTCAAATGCCTCATTTACCGGAATTGTATAGAGTTGTTCCTTCATTCTGCTTCCTTATGGCCTGAATTAATAATCTTGTCCTTAATGTCTCTTGCCTTGTCCTTGATTCTTTCAGACGCTGTTCTGGACTGAATTACGCGTCCCAGAGTACGAAGTGCATCGTCGTATTTTTCAAGCTCATAGGCAAGTACCGCCAGTAGATATGTGAGGGTAGTCTCATCCATACCACACATAGGGAACGGCTCCTTGGTAAAAGCGTCGTTGAAGCCCTCATAAGCATTTTCCAAGAATTCCTTCTCCTGAGCCAGTAGATTATTCTTCTGACCGTTTAGGAAAAGTGCGTCCCCCATGGACTCACGCTTGCCGCGGAGAAGCCATGCAGTCTTAAGACAGATAAATGCTCTCTCCGAAGGCTTGGAATGCTTAACTATGGAACATGCCAGTGCCAGTCTGTGCTTGGTAATGGCCTCGTCGTAGTCAATAATATTGGTACTCTGATTAATACCTGTAAAACTCATCCTGATATTATCATTCAAAAGTTTTCTCTGAGTCTGCGAAAGCGCAGTGGGAAAATATCTGAGAAGAGCAGAATATCCGCATTTGGAGCAGGTAATGGCATCATATTTCAGCACATCGCAGTAGTTATAGTGAGGACGTAAATCCTCATCACTGCCAATGCTCTTAAGCTTTGTGGTAAGTACCGTTCTGGATGTAAACTGAAAATCGCATACCGGACAAATATATTTTTTGTCGATGAGGAAATCTTCCTCCTTCGGCTCTGCCGCAACCTTTTTCTTTACTTCTGCTTTCTCTTTTTCTTCTTTTTCAATATCCTCAAATACCTTAAGCTTCGAAAGACCTCCGATGCCTAAATTTTCAAGTCCGTCAAAAAGATTTCCCATGTGTCTGCCCTTCTCTTTTATATCAAATAAAAGTGATTAATTACTTTTTAAATCCGTCCTTCAGTGCTACGGAACGGTTAAATACCAGCTTTCCGTCCTTGGAATCCTTATAATCCAGTGCAAAATATCCCATTCTTAAGAACTGGAAGGATGGCTCATTCTCTCCCGCCTTGGATACAGTAACATCGGCAAGTGATTTCTCACCCTTACAGCCTGTAAGCACTTCAAGCGAGTCAGGATTGAGGCAAGTAACAAAATCCTCTGCAGCATCCGGTGTAGGATCTGAGAAAAGATTGTCGTAAAGTCTTGCTTCAAAATCCACACAGTTATTGGCATCAACCCAGTGAATGGTAGCGCCCTTAACCTTACGTCCGTCAGCAGGATCTCCTCCTCTGCTCTCGGGATCGTATGTAGCGTAAATCTCTTCAATCTCACCTGCTTCATTCTTCTTGCAGCCTGTGCAGGTAATGAGATATGCGCCCTTAAGTCTGCACTCAGGACCACCCGGGAAAAGTCTCTTGTACTTAGGTACAGGCTCTTCCATAAAGTCCTCAGCCTCGATATAAATCTCTCTGGAGAAGGTAACTACCCTGTTACCTGTCTCGGGAGCATTAGGATTATTTTCTACGGAAAGCTCCTCTGACTGACCCTCAGGATAGTTGGTGATAACCAGCTTAACAGGCTTAAGAACAGCCATTTTACGAGGTGCATTCATATTGAGATCATCTCTTAAGCAGCTCTCAAGGAAGGCATACTCAACAGTGGAATTAACCTTGGATACACCGATTTTTTCACAGAAATCCCTGATGGAAGCACTGGTATAGCCACGGCGGCGAAGACCACAGAGTGTAGGCATTCTGGGATCATCCCAACCTGATACGTAATTCTCTGTAACCAGACGACGTAGCTTACGCTTGGACATAACTGTATAGTTGATGCCAAGACGGGCGAATTCAATCTGTCTCGGATGGCAAGGCACGGATACATTCTCCACCACCCAGTTGTAAAGAGGTCTGTGCTCTTCATACTCCAGTGAGCAGAGGGAGTGTGTAATGCCCTCCAAAGCATCCTGAATAGGATGTGCAAAATCGTACATAGGGAAAATGCACCATTTTGTACCCTGACGATGATGCTCTATGAATCTGATACGGTAAATAACCGGGTCACGCATGTTAAAATTGCCGGATTCCAGATCGATCTTGGCACGAAGAGTGTACTTACCCTCCTCAAATTCTCCGTCTCTCATACGCTTAAAGAGATCCAGAGACTCCTCGATAGGACGATCTCTGTAAGGGCTTATAGCCGGATGAGTGGTATCACCTCTATACTTGGAGAATTCCTCAGGAGTCAGCTCGCATACATAAGCCAGCCCCTTCTTGATAAGCTCTACAGCGTACTCGTAGTCCTTTTCAAAGTAATCGGAGCCATAGTAAAATCTGTCGCCCCAGTCGAAGCCCAGCCAGTGAATATCCTCCTGAATAGCCTCTACGAATTCTGTATCCTCTTTAGCAGGATTGGTATCGTCCATACGAAGATTGGTAATACCACCAAACTTCTCGGCTGTACCGAAGTCGATAACCAGCGCCTTACAATGTCCTATATGAAGGTAACCGTTGGGCTCGGGTGGGAAACGGGTAACAATGCTTGATACCTTGCCCTCAGCCAGGTCCTTTTCTACAGCCAGCTCAATAAAATTCTTTGATACCGGCTCTTTGACTTCATTTAATATTTCGTCTGCCATAAAAACACCTCTTAAAAACACATATAATCTATAATTTTATATCATATTCGTTAGATTTTCAACGTTAAAATTTTACTTTTCTGTAATAAGCCAGAAGTAAATCCACTACTTCCCCGTAGCTCTTGGTCCCTGACTCCACCTGATTGTTCTGCAGATAGGAATTATTCATATTTTCAACAGTATTGGAAATCACCGTGTCCTCAAACTGCTTCCAATATTCGTTATTTGCATTAAAATCCCTGCGGATTCCGTTGCAAAGCGCATCCACCACTTCGAAATAGTGGTCCGGATCTGCTCCGTAATAGGCATTCATGGTATAGATAAGGGATTCCATCAGGCAGGAATATTTTATCTCCGGGTCATCAGAATGTATCCCCGTTAAAAAAGCCAGGAAATTGGCCTCATTTTCACGGATAAAGCCGTTCAGATGAGAAAGCTCGTGAGCCATTGTGCTGTAAATGGAATAAGCCGGAACATCAATATTTACATTGGCTTCCATAGTCCAACAGGTGTAGAGCCCGGTCATCTCAGTCTTAGACATCTGATAGGACAGCATAACTCCCTTCGGCTTCACATTTGGCCCTGCAAAGTAAAGTCTGTCTTCTGCCCCTTTCATCTCCTTGTATTCGTCACGAACTCGCTCTGCCATTTCCCGCCTGGATACCGAGAGCTTGTAGACGCCCTTTTCATCTTCAAGAAGACCGTACTCACTGCCCTCTCTCAGCTCATTCGTCATCTCCATGAGCCTCACAAGAAGCTCCTTTAATTCTTCTTTGGATGAAGGTCTTACCTCCAGTTCCATCTGCACGGCTACCGGCACTCTGCTGTAATTGGCTCCGCAGCCGAAGACATAGAAGGAATATACCGCTCCTCCCAGAATCAGACAGTTAATAAGAAAAGTAAGTCCCAGAAAAAGGCGTTTCCCCTTGCCTTTCACAAACTTTACCAAAAAGCCCACTATAAGCGCTATTCCCAGAAAAGGCGCTAGAATTATAGATATTTCCGCCATAGAAACAGGAAATATTCCGAAAAAAGTCCCCAGAACATGTGACAGAGGCCTGAACAAAATTTTCAGAAAGAAATTTTCCGTGAAATCCACCGATGCTCTGGCTGCCCTTAGTATCCCGAAGGATATGGGCCACAAAAGAAGCAGAAGCATTCTTTTTCTCAGAAATGCCATTTTAACCTGAGTGCTACTTTTCATATTTTCCACCCGATTTAGGAATTCTTATGGTGACCACGGTACCCTGCATAGGCGCTGATTCGATTGTCATAACGGCATCGCACATGGTCTTAAGCCTGGTACGGACATTCTCGATACCTACATGTTCTCTGCCATCCGAAAATCTCTCATTGATGTCAAAGCCAACACCGTCGTCTTTAATTACCACTTCATAGTAATCCGGCCTCTCACAGGAACTGATATAGAGAGCACCCTCTCCGGATTCTTTATTGCAAATGCCGTGCTTAACCGCATTTTCTGCCAGCGGCTGAATGGTTAAAGGCGGAATCATAAAATCTCTGGACTGTATGTCATAGGACACGAACAGTCTGTCACCGAATCTCATCATTTCCAGTTCCAGATAGGTCTGAACATGTTCCAATTCTTCCGAAAAAGGCACCGACATCTTCTTATGGACGGAGTCCAGATTTTTACGAAGGTATCTGGAAAAATTAAGAGTGGCACGCTTCGCTTCCGCCGCATCCTTATCGCAAAGAGCCGCAATGGCAGTCAGCGAATTATGTAGGAAATGTGGCTGAATCTGGGACAGCATAATGGAGGTCTTGGACTCCACCAGTTCCTTTTTCTGGCGCTCCAAAAGCAGATTCTGCTCGGATTTGATATTGAAAAAAGTAATAAAAACAGCCGCATTAAAGAACCAGTAGAAAACAGGTACTTCCTTTACAAAAGCATAGATAATGCTTCCGGAAATAAAGAGCAGAATATATGCCCAAGTCGCAAAGGCTCCGCCGCGATGCAGTTTTTTTCCGAATTTTATGAAAAGATAAACATCATAAGGCAAAATCAGCATGGCTAAGCACAGCAAGAGCCACCACAAAGGCCCTCTGTGAAAAGTATTGTCGGCGGTGTCGATGTAGCAAAGGAAGCCGAAGAAAACATTAAGAATGGCAAGAAGCTCGAAGATACCGGACATTACCCAGCTCACCACTCTAATCACCTTTTTTCTGCCATCATCCAGTTTCAGATAGCAGGCCATATAGTTGGTGAAAACAGGGCTGGTAAAGCCCAGACAGGCAGTCATAAAGAAAAGAGCTACGCGCATAACTTCAGGGTAATAGGTCCTGCCGAAACCGGAAACCAGGTAACGGGCGCCATTAGCCAGAAGCATTCCTATATCCATAAGACAGAGCAGCGAAAAAAAATAATCTGCCATCTCCCGTCTATTAAAACGGACCAGAGAATACAGCAAAAGCGCTATGGCAAAAACGGCAAATGTGAGGTCTGCCACTCCGCATATGAGTTCAAGAACTGTCATACCCTTCTCCTAAATATGCCTGAAAATAAAGTAGGGCAGTCTCCTGCCCCAAGTACAGCAGGCGGCGGGAGTCGAACCCGTCTCGTCGGCTTGGGAAGCCAAAGTTTTACCGATAAACTACGCCTGCAAATCAACGATGTAATTCTATCATAAGTGTCTGGGACTTTCAACAGAATTTCCACAAAAAATTTAATTATATTAAGGTATTTTATGTTAAGAATCTCTTAAATTGCCGATATAAAATATGGGGAAATACTCTCTTCTTTAATTTGAATTACTAATCTTAAGGGGACCAAATTATGAGTATGATTGTTCAGCACAATTTAGCAGCGATGAACACCAATCGCCAGCTGGGAGTTACCAGTGGTCAGCTGGCCAAAAGTACCGAGAAGCTTTCATCCGGCTACAGAATCAACAGGGCTGCCGACGACGCTGCAGGCCTAGCCATTTCCGAGAAAATGAGAAGCCAGATAAGGGGACTTTCTCAGGCTTCCGCCAATGCAGCCGATGGTATTTCGCTTATCCAGACTGCAGAAGGAGCCTTAAGCGAGTCTCACTCTATTTTACAAAGAATGCGCGAGCTGGCTGTTCAGGCTGCCAACGGCACGGAAACAGATTCCGACCGCAGCAATATCCAGGATGAAATAGAGCAGCTTCAGGAAGAGCTCGATCGTATCGCTTCCGACACTGAATTTAATAC
>JAZUHR010000135.1:0-12020 GCA_045641825.1 Lachnospiraceae bacterium | reverse complement strand
GCTGTAAACGAGTCATTTACAAATCCCAAAATCGAGAAGCTTTTCTTATTAAACGTGCCTACCAGACCCTACCTGCATCCACGGCTTATCCGTCCGATGCTGGCGGTGGCTTTCGATAAAATTTCTGAGGACGATGAGTATGCAAAGAGTATCAAACCTGCTTACAGCATCGCTCCGGACAGTAATGTGCTTAAGTATCTGCGCTGGATACCTAATTACCTGGCACTTTTCGGGGAGATCATAAAGACCGTAGGTGTGATAGACGAGGTGGAGGTGCCGGTGTATGCGCTTCAGTCCGGCAGAGATGAACTGGTACTTAAGGGAGCATACAAGGATCTGGATGCGGTCAATCTGAAAAAGGGCTGGCTTCCGGCATCAGGTCACTTTTTCTATGAGAAAAAGGATATGAAGAAAATAGAGAGATGCTTTGAAAGGTTTTTACAGGAAGAGGCAGGAAAGATATGAAGAAAAAGGTAGTTGTGGGAATGTCCGGAGGAGTGGATTCCTCTGTGGCAGCTTACCTGCTTAAAGAACAGGGCTATGATGTAATCGGTGTTACCATGCAGATCTGGCAGGACGACCCTGATGCGGATGTCTCCTATGAGGGGGGCTGCTGCGGGCTGTCTGCGGTGGATGATGCCAGAAGAGTGGCTGAAGTGCTGGATATTCCTTACTATGTAATGAATTTCAGACAGGAGTTCAAGAAAGAGGTTATAGACTATTTTGTCAACGAATACAAGGCAGGAAGGACGCCCAATCCCTGTAATGTCTGCAACAGACAACTCAAATGGGGAGCACTTTTAAACAGGAGTCTTGAGATTGGTGCCGACTATATCGCCACAGGCCATTATGCGCGCGTACTTAAGCTGGATAACGGTAGATTCGCTATTCAGAATTCCGTGACCGCAGAAAAGGATCAGAGCTACGCTCTCTACAATCTGACGCAGGAGCAGCTAAGCCGTACCCTGATGCCTGTAGGAGATTATAAGAAGTCTGAAATCAGAGAAATTGCGGCGAGGGCCGGCTTGCCTGTAGCCACCAAGCACGACAGCCAGGATATCTGCTTCGTACCGGATCATGACTATGCGGGCTTTATCGAGAAGCAGCTGGGGGAAAAGTTTAAGCCCGGTGAATTCATCGATATGAATGGCAGAGTAATTGGTGAGCATAAGGGCATCGTTCATTATACTGTGGGGCAGAGGAGAGGCCTGAATCTGCCGGATGCGACCTCCTGGTTCGTAAAGAGAATAATTGCTGATAAGAATCAAGTGCAGATATGTAAGGGTGACGAGCTCTTTGAGCGCGAATGCTTTATAAGAGATGTAAACTTTATGGGGGTGGCCGACATAACAGAGCCTATTCGCACCATCGGTAAAATCAGATATGCTCACAAGGGAGCGGAATGCACGATAGAGCGTGTTGACAGTGAGACTGTTAAATGCACCTTTGATGAGCCCCAGAGGGCCATTACACCGGGGCAGGCAGCGGTATTTTTGCAGAAAGACGGCGATAATCCGGCCTACCTAATGTGTGGTGGAACAATACAGTGAGACAAAGGAAAGTGGCTACTGCGCAGCAGAAAGGAGCCCTTTGTATAAGGCAAAAATTAGCCCTCCTTACAGGACAAAGTAAAGTCCGGTAAGGAGGGTTGTTTTTTAGATATGAACGAATCTTTCGACTTCTTCTTTGAGGCTTGCGGATATTTCGCTGTTTTTCTGGGCTTCCAGACTGATATCACTCATGGAGCCTGCGAGAGTGGTGGCATCTTCGGCTACTGTAGCGATGCCGGATGAGCTTTCCGCTACAGCGCGGTTAACGTTGTCGACACTCTTTGATACTTCGGAAAGAGTTGTGGACAGGTTCTGGGAATTCTGCTGGAATTCTCCCAGAATCTCACGCATTCTTTCAGCGTCTTTATAGTACTGGTCAGAATAGTTTACGAACTGCTCATAGTCTGTCAGCACAGACTCATCAATATACTTAAGAATTTCATTGGCGTTTCCGGAAAGAAGGGCTACAGCTTCGTTTACAATCTTACTGATTGTCTGAATGCTGTTGGCGGTATCGCGGCTGGAGTCTGCCAGAACTCTTATCTCATCTGCAACAACAGCGAAGCCTCGTCCGGCCTCGCCGGCTCTGGCGGCCTCGATGGAGGCATTTAAGGCCAGCAAATTGGTCTGACTGGTGATGGAAAGGATATCTTCGGTAAGCTGGTTGATTTTTTCAACGTTTTTACTGTTTTCAATGGCCCGGTTAAGATTTGTACGTTTTTCGGAGATCATTTCCTCGGCATTCTGCTTGTTGGAACTGGAGAATTCTCTGACGTTGGTAGCTCTTAACTGAACCTCCTTGACGAAGTCATAGCCTTCGTCGACACGATGGTTCATTTCCTCTGCCTGCTCAGCGATATTGGCTGCATTTTGAGCTAATTTGTCGACTGTATCCGTAATCTCCTGCATGCTGGCTGAAAGTTCTTCA
This sequence comes from Lachnospiraceae bacterium, assembly GCA_045641825.1. Taxonomy (GTDB): domain Bacteria; phylum Bacillota; class Clostridia; order Lachnospirales; family Lachnospiraceae; genus RGIG3528. The sequence goes on along the minus strand of JAZUHR010000135.1, from coordinate 9,542 downwards.
GTAATAGCGGAGACATTTGCTGTGCTTTCGTTGGATATTCTGATGTCGTTGTTAAGATTGGCGACTGACTCACTTAAGCTTGTAGACTCCTCGCGGATTTTTTTGATAATACTTTGAAGCTGATCCATGAAGGAATTGACACCCCGAAGGAGCTTACTGATTTCGTCGTTGCCTTTTATATTGAATCTTGAGGTAAGGTCACCCACGCCGTCGGAAATACCGTCGATTACCTTGGACATAGTATTGCCGGCAGCCACAGCAGGCTTTACGATGAATTTAAGTCTTACAGCGATAACAACGCCCATCACGATAAAGCCAATGATAAAAAGACCTGAGGTCATGCCGAGTTTTCTGGTAAGGGCATTGATGGCGGCGGTAGTCTTAGCTACCTGAAGGTCGGACGAAGCATGCAGGGTGTATTCGCCGAGTATTCGTGTTTGCGCATTTGTAGTAGAGCCGTCAGGATTGTTTACCTGAACGTAAGCTCCATCCTTGAATACACTGACAGTGATTCCCTCTATATAGCGGGATGCGGTAGCCATATCCTGGGCATCAATCCACCACTTTGATGCGATATTTCCTGAAGCATCAGTAATAATGCTGCTGTCAGTAGCATATTCGTTAAAAAGCTGCTTGTATTTTGCCGGCATCTTCTCTGCCGCATCGATGAAGCTCAGAATGGCCCAGTTAAGGAGCTTGGCATCAGCCTCATCAGCCGGAAGAGTGCTTAGGTAGCCCATAATTCCGCCCTTTGCCTGGACTAAATTGTAGTTTTCATCATAAACATCGCTGTAATCAGCCTGTATTTTTTCTAGGTCTGCAAGTGTAACAGGATATTTGTTGTTATACATTTCCATCAAAATGGGACGAAGGGCCTCCAGGGACTCGCTTATAAGATCGCTTTCCTGAACACCGTCAACGCCATAAAAGTAGCCCATCCAGCCCATATTGTCACGGGAAAAATCCTTCATCTGGTAAACTCTTTTGACCAGTGATTGGACATTGGTGGAAATAATGCCAATATTCTTTTCCAGAATTATGCTCTTGTCAGAAAGGTTATTGGCGGTAACACTGAGTTTTTTGACATTGACACTTACAAGTATCATGCAAATGAGAAAAATAATCGGCATAATTGCCACGAGACTCATTACTTTAGAAGTAATACTCTTGAACATTTTGGGTCCTCCAAGAAGGTAAGATTCCCCTATATTTGAGAAAAAAACAGATTAGTAGCTATGGGGTTTTTACTAATTATAAGACGAATAAATACTGATAACAATTAAGAGAAATTAAAAAAACACGAATATATAAGGCCCGCAAATTAAGAAAATTTTTAGGCCGTTTTTAGAATTTTCTATAACAATGTTTCAAAAAAACGCCGACTTTATAAAAATGTTATTTGCAATAAAAAAACAGAAGTGTATTATTACAATAGATTATTGGCGGTATTGGAAAATAAAGGCTAACGGAGCGTGACATGAAGGATTTAACTAAAGGAAATACCACAAAAGCATTACTTGGCTTTGCTTTCCCTATTTTTCTGGGAAGTCTTTTTAACCTTGCATATAATCTGGCGGATATCAGAATCGTCGGCACCTATCTGGGGGATGAGGCTATGGCTGCCATAGGCGGCGTAAGCACTCTTTCCGACCTTTTGAATACCTTTGTAGTGGGTTTCGCCAACGGCTTCGGCGTTATCATAGCCAGATATTTCGGCATGAGAGAGGAAGACAAGGTAAAAAAGAATTTTTCCTACGCTTTGGTACTGGGCATACTTATTACCGCAATCACAATGGCTATATGCCTGCTGGGACTCAGGGGGATTCTGCGCTTTCTTAATGTGTCTGCGGAAAATATGCCCAAGTCCTCGGGATACATCAGAATCATTATTTATGGCCTTGTTTTTTCAAGCATTTACAATATTTTGGTGGCGGCACTTCGCGCTATAGGAGATGCCTACACGCCTCTGGTTTTCCTCATAATATCCACGGTTATGAATGTTTTCTTTGATATCCTGATGGTGGCCGTACTGGGAAAAGGACTGGAGGGGGCGGCAATCGCTACCATCTTCTCACAGATGCTGGCGGCGGTGGCCTGTGCTGTTTATACTTATATTCGTTATCCTTTGCTGAGGTTTAATTTCAAGGAGCTGAAGATTAGCAGACACTATCTGATACAGCTCCTTTCGTCCGGTTTCTCCATGGCCATGATGACCAGCCTGGTGGTGTTCGGTACCTTTTCCCTGCAGACAGCTATTAATTCCCTGGGAGATACCATTATAGTAGCCCATATGGCAGCCAGAAAGCTTTCCAGCATATTTATGATGCCCTTTGGAGTTATAGGGACTGCTATGGCTACTTTTGTGGGACAAAATTACGGTGCAGGACGCCTGGACAGGGTTAAGGAGGGCATCAAAAACGCCCTTCTTATAAACTACGTCTGGTGCATAGTAGTGCTTATCGTGACATATACCGTGAGCGGCAGGATGATTTTGCTGATAACAGACACCAAAATAAACGAGGTGGTAGAAACTGCCGTCCTTTACCAGAAAATCAATACCATTCTCTACTTCATAGTTCCTACCATATCGGTGCTAAGAAACAGCCTGCAGGGGCTGGGAAGTCACATTATTCCTCTGGTGTCCAGTGGTATAGAGCTTTTGGTAAAGTGTATTCTGGCCTTTGTTTTTACTCCTGTCTGGAAGTACTGGGCTATCATTTTTTCAGAGCCGGTAAGCTGGATAATTATGGTAATTCCCTTGATTGTTTGTATGGTTAAATACATGAAAAAAGCGGAGCAAAATGCTGCTCCGCTTGCATAAGCCACCATGCTATTTCCAGAAGCCCGACAGAGTTTTCTGATCGGTATCGTCAATTCGGAAGTAGTGGGAAAGCTTGGTATTATTCTTTTTGATAAGGTTTAAAAGTCTTTTATTGGCATTTCTTTCTGCCATAACAGCGGGATAGTCACCATCAAAGTAAAGCACATTGCAAAGACAGGTGAATTTAAGAACCGCGTCGCCGTCATCCCCGTAGATTTCTTCGAATTTAGCTAGGTTTTTGTCGTAGTAAACATCCATGAAATGTTTTTTTGAAAGCTCGGTGAAACCTTCAAAGGGCACCAGGCTTTCTTTTTTATACATAAAACCGTCAGAATAGATATCCAATCGTCCTACGGTGTTACTGTAGGTGAGGAGTGAGGAGGAAGCGATATCGTATAAGGTCTTGCCATCCTGAGTCTCTTTGGCGATATTTTGAATATGGAGATGGCCGGAGAAGTTGAGCATTACATTGTACTTCATGAGAAGCTCTACCAGAAGTTCGTTGTCTATAATGGTATATCCTGAGGTGAAGCCGGTGTCATGATCCAGCACGTTGTGATGGGTAAAGCAGATAACACGCTGCCCCTTCTTTTCGGCTTCCTGCAAAATTCCCTCGATCCATTCTCTGGTGTCGTAGCTCACGAAGCCACCTATGGTATTTCGGTTTTCTTCTTCGTTGTAACGGCAAAGGGGAGTATCCAGCATCAGGGCCACGAGGTCATCGGCCAGCTGATAGGCATAGCTTAAGGTCTCCGGATCGTAGGAAACGGCACCGCTGTAGCCGTAATTCTCATAGAGCTTTCTGAAGGATTCATCTGTGGTGGAGCAATCAGCAACCAGTCCGTTTAAGATATAAGTATCGTGGTTGCCGGGGATGACCAGGACCTTTATATCCTTATCCACCTTATCCAAAAGCTTTACCAGCTCTTTATGGGAATCCAGCTCGCCGTTGTAGGAGAGGTCGCCGGTAATGATGAGGGCTTCGGGCTTATCACGATTTACCTTGTTCACCAAGGCTTCGACTATCTCATAATCATAAGTCTGCACTCTGCCGTCGGAGGTGTAACGCTCCTTTAATGCTGCATCCTCCAGAACATTAACTGACAGCAGATGGGTATCAGAGCAAACATATATGGTGTGCTGCAAATTTTCGTCCTGTCCCACAAACGCTGGCTCCTTTTTCTGACCACAGGCAAGAGAGCCGGAAATCAGCAGACATACAAGCGACAGGCAACAAAACTTCCTTAATCTACGCATGAAGTAATCTCCTATTATTTGAATTGCGTTCTATTATAGCATTTTATGGATAAAAAATGTATAAAAATTTTTTTTACGCTGCTATTCACATTGACTTGTGAAAGTCTTTGGCTTAAACTGTTATATATACAGATTTTTGGAGGCAGACATGGAAAAAACAGCATATTTCGCAGGAGGATGTTTTTGGTGTATTACTCCTGTATTTAAGATATACGGTGCAAGCCGGGTGGTGAGCGGATACTCAGGAGGGGATGAAGTCAATCCCAAGTATGAGGATGTGAAGCACCAGAAGACCGGGCACAGAGAGACTATCGCGGTGACATATGATGACGAGAAGGTAGGCTACAGAAAGCTTTTGGATATATTCCTTGCAAATATCGATCCCTATGATGACGGCGGTCAGTTCATCGACAGAGGTTTTTCCTACACCACAGCGGTTTTTTACAATGATGAAAGTGAAAAACAGGCAGCAGAAGAGGCTCTTGAAAAGCTGTCGCAGGAGAGCGGTAGGGAGACCAAGGTCTCTGTGGAGCCTTTTAAGAGCTTTTATGATGCAGAAGAATACCATCAGGACTATTACTTGAAAAATCCTGAGGCTTTCGAAAAAGAGCTTATAGAATCAGGCAGAAAGAAGGGGTAAATATGGAGAAAATCAATGATTTTTTTGCAGTGCTTGCAGGTGACAGCGGTTCAATATGGCTACGTTTGCTTTACTGGCTTTACGTGGTTCTGGCAGCCGTAGTGGTGGTCATGATCATCATCCTTATCGTGAAGCTTAAGCTTAAGAAAAAGAGACTGGCTGCTACAGATACAGAGACCGAGGGCAGCAACAAAGGGAAAAAGAGGGTGTACGAGTGGAAGGACAGAAGAAGACTGGCCATAGGTCTCCCATGGACCTTCGACCGCTTCCGACTGACCAAGGAAAAACTCCTTATAGTTACGGGCTTTTTCAACATAAAGGAAGAGGAAATCAAGCTTTACAGAGTGATTGACTTAGAACTTACCAAGACATTCGGACAGCGCATTTTCGGTATGGGCACGGTAGTGGTAAAATCATCCGACAAGACTCTGCCGCAGGCCATTCTTAAGAATATCAAGCATCCTAATTACGTAAAAGATCTGATTAGCGAGCTGGTAGAAAAGGAGAGAATGGCAAAGCGTGTAATCAACAGTGAAATGATGGGAAATCACGGCCCTGTGGACATGGACGGAGATGGTCTGCCGGATATGCCTGAAGTGGATATCAATGCCCATCTGTGATCCTGAAATTAGATTTTTTAATAACAGTTATTCGGAAAGCTATATTATCCGGGTAACTGTTTTTTTCTTGATTTTTTATATAAATGTTATTATAATAATACTCTGTATAGGTATGTTTATTACTAGCGCGAAAGGATTATACATCTATGAAAAGAACTGACTATCTTAAGTGGGATGAGTATTTTATGGGGATTGCGTCCCTTTCTGCCATGCGTTCAAAGGATCCGAATACCTGCGTGGGCGCCTGCATAGTGAGTCAGGACAATAAGATTTTATCCGTAGGCTATAACGGCATGCCAAAGGGCTGCGATGACGACGAATTCCCCTGGGAGAGACAGGGTAGCACACTTGAGACCAAGTATGTGTATGTGTGTCACGCTGAGCTTAATGCGATTTTGAATTATACCGGTACAGATCTTCGCGGAGCGAAAGTATATACCACACTTTTCCCATGTAATGAGTGTACCAAGGCTCTGATTCAGGCTGGTATATCCGAAATCATTTATTATTCCGACAAATACAGAGATACGGATACGGATAAGGCAGCCAAGAAGATGCTGAATGCAGCAGGTGTTGCCTATAGAAAATATAACTCTATTAACAAGCTGATTCCGTTACAGCTGTAGCTTTTCAAACCCCTGCGGGGTTCTCCATTTTTCACTTCGTTCAGAAAAGGAGAGAGAATGAAAAAATATATTAAAGAATTGCTGGTGTGTGCGGGGATTTTGGCGATGACGGCCCTTTGCGGCTGCAAGCTGGAAATCTTCGATACCGCTACCGAAAATTTTGATAAGTATATAGGAGGATATCTGGGAGAAAGCGTGGGCAATTTCCTGGATAGTATAGTGGCGGGTGCAGAGCCCGGTGAGAGTGATGGTGTGTCTATAAGCGTACTTACACCTACGCCTACTACGGATCCTGCTTTTTTGCCTACTCCTACCCCTCAGATTATTGCCACTCCTACTCCGGCTAACGGTGAGCCTGCGCTCAATCGTGTGGACGAGTGGGTATATGTAAATGCTGAAAGCACGGTGGTGCGTGCCGGATGGAGTACAGAATACGTGGCTCTGGGCAATATCAGCTTTGCAGATACTGTTCACAGAGTTGCTACTCTGTCGAACGGCTGGAGCAAAATCGCCTTTAACGGTACTTACGGCTACTGCGACAGCCAGGAGCTGGTTAAGCGTAAGCCGGGGACAGTTCAGGTGACTCACTTGGATGTTTTCCAGTACACAGCTAATGCTGCTGCCAATGGCGAGAATGTTCATATCATTCAGCTTCAGACACTTTTCCAGAAGCCTGAGATACCGTCGGGCTCTGAGATTGCGGCTCTGGCCACAGTCTTCAAGTACTGGGGACAGTCACGAATATCCAAGGTAACATTGGCCTCCCGTTTCCTGCCCAAGGCAGAAGCAGGTATGGCCAGCCCTTACAGCGTATATATCGGCGACCCGGCCGCAGAAGAGAGCTACGGATGCTATGCTCCCGTAATCGTAAATACTGCCAATTCTTATATGTCCAACAAGAGCATCAAAAAGATATGTGAGGATGTCTCCGGCAGTGATCGCACGACACTTCTGGAATATGTGAGAAATGATATTCCGGTAATGATTTGGGTGACCAAGGACCTGCTTCCGTCCAAGAAGGGACCTACATGGACAGTAGATGGTGTCAAGTACACCTGGATGGAGGGCGAGCAGTGTATGGTCCTCATCGGCTACAATACTACAAAAAATACAGTAATTGTCAGTGATACTCTAAAAGGCATTGTGGAATATGATGCGGATGTCTTTTTTGCAAGATATGAAGAACAGTATCAGAATGCTTGTATTATCAGGTAAATAAAATGGTATTCAGAAGGAAAGAGCAGAGAGAGACCAACGGACCGGATTTCAGTAAGAAAAAACAGTCGGTTAACGGTATCATTTCAGTGGGAATAGGAATTTTCGCACTTGCGGTATTTATTTCCGCAAGTGTTCTTTCGTCAAAAGACGTCAGCGGAAATGCCTTTGTTTGCGGAATAATGGGAATTGTAACCCTGCTTTTCTCGGCGACCGGAGTGGCATATGCGGCAGACGGTTTTAGAGAGAAAGAGACCGGGGTGGTGTTTCCGGTTATAGGCATATGCATGAACTCGATTGTGTTTATTTATATGGTTTGTTTATATCTTTACGGACTGGTGGTGAAATAAAATGGATATTATAAATACCAGATTTAAGCTGGCGGCGGCCAGACTTAAGGAAATTGCAAAGGAAAGTAAGCAAAAGGGAAAAGAGGGCTCAGAGCTTTACAGGGGCTTCTTTGAAATAGCAAATCACTATGTGGAAATGCTGAAGCTTCAGGCTGTTCTACTGGATGAAAATAAGTTCGCGGCCTGTGATTTGGGCAAGCTCAAGAAGATGTACGAGCAGACATTTTTCACCATTCTGCCTGGAAATTATGAAAACAGTTTCGCGGATCCTGCCTATGCCGTAAAGGCACTGGGCACCAAGAACGGAAAGCTTATAACTATTATGGCAGCGGATGCCTTCGACGCACAGGTGTACGCATTCTCCGGAAATACTCTGATGATTACCCTCTTCATGGAGCTTTTTATCGAGATTTACTGCATCTATGAGAGTCATCTCCTTCCCTTCGGTGATCACGAGGCCCAGCTTCAGGCAGCCTTTGAGGAGGCGAAGAAGGATTACAGGGCTTTCCGTCAGGACAATATTTCCATTTTCCTGGAAAATTCCTACACTGAAAAGTACGATCCTCAAAATAACAGAATCAGAGAAATTTTGAATTCGGATTTTTCTGATGAAAAATATCTATACCGCTACGGTGAATATATCACCGAAAATAATCTTGAGTCCTACAGATATTTAAAGTCCGGCTCGGAAAAGACAGTTAAAGCTATGGCTCAGACTACCTTTGAGGGGTATCTGAGAGGCTTTACCACTATGCAGGCCAATTTTAAGGCTAATGGTATTACGGCACTTCATTTCCCGGTGGGATTTGAGAAGATGGCAAAATATCTGGTGGAAATGCTGGAGAAAAAGGGTAACAGCGTGGTTATGTACACGGATATTTTCAGAAACCGTGTTGGCCGCAGCAGAGGCTGCTTTGTAAGTCCTGTAAATCCGCAGTTCTCATATGACCATAGAAATGACCAGGCCTTCTGGTTCGATAAGGTATATGGAGATAACTACGTAAGAGCCGGTGAAGCGGTTATGGAAAGCATGAAGGACATACTGGCGAAATTCAACGGACCGATTCTGGTGGAGGCCTTCGGCGAAAAGGACTTTGACCCTGTAAACAAGAAGGAGGGCATGAAGCTTACCAAGAGCCAGAATCTGCAGAGGCTCCAGATGGTGGGTAAGGTGTCTGAAATTACCAATAAATATATGCCTGAGGAGGAGAGCAGCTTCTGTATTATAGCTTATCCTCTGCCTTCCATAGGCCCGGATTATCAGGCTATTTTTGAAGAGACCATCAAGATAAATAACCTCTCCAATGAGGAATACCAGAAGATTCAGCAGTCCATTATAGACGTCCTGGATAAGGGCGTGGCAGCTCATATTAAGGGACGTGACGGAAACGAGACAGACCTTACCGTGGCTCTTTGGAAGCTCGAGAATCCGGATAAGGAGACTATTTTTGAAAACTGCACCGCAGACGTAAATATTCCGGTAGGTGAAGTATTCACATCGCCTGTGCTTTCCGGCACCAATGGTCTTCTTCATGTAAGGAAAATTTTCCTGAACGGATATGAATACAAGAATCTCAAGATTTGGTTCAAGGATGGTATGACAGAGAAGATGTCGTGTGAGAATTTCAAGACTGAGAAGGAAAATCAGGATTTTCTCGCAGAATCCCTGTTGCATCACCATGAAAGCATTCCTATGGGGGAATTCGCCATAGGTACCAACACCACGGCCTTTAAAATGGCTGAGAAATACAGTATTCATGCAAAATTACCGATTCTTATCGCAGAGAAAACAGGCCCTCACTTCGCTATAGGTGACACCTGCTATTCCCATGCCGAGGATCACAAGGTCTACAATCCTGACGGTAAGGAAATTGTGGCACGTGAAAATGAATGTGCGGCGCTGAGGCATACTGACCCGCAGAAAGCATATTTCAACTGCCATACAGATATAACCATTCCCTATGACGATCTGGCTCATATTGTATCAGTACGCGCAGACGGCAGTACAGAGGC
>JAZUHR010000134.1:0-7581 GCA_045641825.1 Lachnospiraceae bacterium | reverse complement strand
CATCCACCAGGGCAATATTTAAAAGTCTGTAGTTCTCCGGAATAGCCACCATGATGGCTGCTATAGGCTCGAGAGTCAGATTGGCCACCTTAAGTCCGGCCTTGTCTACAGCTGTGTACAAGCCTTCAATAACCTCATCAGGCAGGAAGGTCGCCAGTACCTCTGCAGAAATCTTATAAGCCTTGTGGTCGGCAAGATTGGATATCTGAAAATCATTCAGATAGTAATGCACAACAGTATAGGCAACGCAGTAATAATTAACCTTCTCGTCCCTTGTCTGCTTCTTAATCTCTGCATAAGCAGCTTCAACGCCTTTAAGCTCCAGAGCTCTTATGGTCTCTTCATTAACAAGAATTTCCTCCGCGAAAACTTCTTCCGCTTTTACAGTAACTGTCTTAAGAACACGTCCCGCAGCAGCTATGCAGACCTCTGACAGAGTAACGTCCTCCAGCTGCTTTTCAAGATTTCTTTTAACCTCTTTGATGGTCTCTGCCACACGACCGATATCGTGAATCTGTCCATCCATCATGGCTCTGGTGTCATGCATTTTTACAGTATGGGCTACAACATTAAAATCATTGACATTTTTCTTGTAGCCTACAGTACCTACTATGCTTCGTGTACCTATATCTAGGCCAAAAACCAGTTGATTGCCATTCATAACTTAGCTCCTTAGCTTTACTTTTGGAAATACTTAATTGCTTTAACTTAATAAATCATTTTAACAATTATTTCTATTTGGTGCAAGTAAAATAACTACTTTCTGTTCAATAAGAATTCCACTCTTTTTACCGCATCCTCCAGGCCTTTTTTATCATTGTCATGATTGGTTACGGTAAAATCAGTGTTCCTTCTGAATTCCTCGTCAGAAAGCTGATTCATAAAAGTGACCTTAATTTTTTCCTCACTCCAGCCCCTGTCTGCTCTTATACGACCTATTCGCTCTTCCAGATCCGCATATATGTACCAGACCTCATCGCACATTTTAGTCATTCCGGCTTCGATAAGGAGAGCGGCTTCCACAATAATCAGCCTCTTATCGGAAAGCTTTATACGTCTTTTTACTTCCCTTATGACTCTGGGATGAGTCAAGGCATTGAGTCCTTCAAAGCCCATACTATGACGACTTACGCTTTCGGTAAGCGCTTTTCTGTCTATTGCAGAATTCTTACCATCTGTCAAAATCCCGCTTCCGTACTCTCGAATCAGAGCTTTATAGGTAGCTCTTCCCGGCTCCATAAGCTCATGGGCAATAACATCACAGTGCATAAAATCAAGATCGAAATGTCTTTGCAATTCTTCTACAACAGTAGACTTTCCTGACCCTGCACCGCCTGTAATGCCGATTATTATTTTTTTCTGCTCACTGTCTTTAGTGAGCTTCGTCCCAGTTTGTGCCACTTTCTATTGACACCTCCAGTTTTACCTTCATATCTGCGGCCTTCATCATGCCGTCCTTAACTATCCTGCTGACTCTCTCTACGTCCTCTTCCTTTACCTCTAGCAGAAGTTCATCATGGACCTGAAGAAGAATCTTGGCATCCAGATTCGACGCCTCCAGTGCTTCATACACATTTTTAAGAGCTATTTTCATAATATCGGCAGCGGTACCCTGAATAGGTGAATTCATAGCGATTCTTTCACCGGCCTGTCTTACCATGAAATTGCTGTTGCCAAGCTCGATAATAGGCCTGATTCTGCCGAAATAGGTGCGGGACATGCCGATTTCCTTGGCCTCATCCACCAGATTATCCAGGTATTTTTTAATTGTCGGATAGGTCTCAAAGTACTGCTTTATATAGTCCTCTGCCTCTTTTCTGGACACATTGATTTCCTGTCCCAGACCGAAGGAACTCATGCCGTAGATAATACCGAAATTAACAGCCTTGGCATTGCTTCTCATAAGAGGTGTCACCTCATCAAAAGGCACATTAAAGACCTTGGAGGCAGTAATTCTATGAATATCTTCGCCCTCATTATAAGCGTTTATAAGGCTTTCATCACCGGACAGGCTGGCCAGGAGTCTTAACTCTATCTGCGAGTAGTCCGCATCAATAAATTTATAACCGGGCTTTGCCACAAACATCTTTCTGATTTCCCGGCCCAGATCCTTTCTTACAGGAATATTCTGAAGATTGGGGTCTGCGGATGAAAGACGTCCGGTAGCCGTAACCATCTGATTAAAATGACAGTGAATCCTGCCGTCGGGCTCTATAAATGCTCCCATTCCGTCTGCGTATGTGCCCTTTAACTTAGTGTACATACGGTAGTCCAGAATTTTTGCAACAACAGGCTCCTCCATCTTAAGCTTTTCCAGCACATCTGCTGCTGTGGAATAACCTGTCTTGGTCTTCTTTCCTCCCGGCAGCTTTAATTTTTCAAAAAGGATTTCACCCAGCTGCTTAGGGGAATTAATGTTAAAGACCTCACCCACATAGTCATATATTTCTTTTTCAAGGCTCTTGATTTTTTCGGAAAGACCTGAACCATAGGCAAATAAAGTGTCTCTGTCTACGGAAATTCCCGCTTTTTCCATGGCTCTAAGAGCGTAGACGCAGGGCATCTCGACATCCGTATAGAGCCTTTCCATACCCTTTACAAAAACATCGGTAATCACACCGTGCGAACCGTTTAAAAGCACCTTGGCATGACGTTCCATTATCTCAAAGCCGATTCTTCTGGCTTCTCCCGTCAAGTCAATTTCACAAAGCTGTTCTGCCATAGTTTTTTTGTTAAGGACTTCTTTGATTTCCGGAATGGTAGTCCCCAGATAGTCTCTGGCAATATCCGCCTCCGAAAAATCATCCTTTCCGGGATTTAATAGATAAAGAGCCAGCTTCAGATCCTTAATATTTTTTCTGTTTGAAGCCTCGAAATTTTCTGAAATATCCTTTATATCAAAGCCGTAAAGAGTCCTGCCCTTTGCAGAAAGCGCATTAAGGAGGTCAAACATATCCTCTTTTTCTGTATCTTCACCCAATAAAATATTATAAAAACCGCTTTCGTTAACGATACTCACTGCCAGAAGCATCGTCTCTCCGCAGCCGTAATAGACAGACACATGTGAAAAAGCACTTTCCTTGGACTTAAGCAAGGCCTCTTTAGCTTCAAGTAAGCCCTCCTTTGTGTATACAAATACAGCCTGCTCCGGAAGCTTAAAGAGAGGCGCATTAACCTCCTTCTTTTCTGTAGGCAAAAGCTTGGCACTGTCAGGAAAACGAGGATAAAAGGACTTCATTTCCAGCTCTTTTACCTTGAGATAGGCTTCCCTGGTATAAATATCGTGAAGCTCTGCTTTTTCAAAGGAAAAATCAAAATCGCAGTCAGTCTTAATGGTAGCCAGCCACTTGCAGAAAAAGGCATTGTCCTTACCCTTAATGAGTTTCTCCTGCTGCTTGCCTTTTACTTCATCAATATGTTCATAAATTCCTTCCAAAGAACCGAATTTTACAAGTAGCTCTGTGGCACCCTTTTCTCCGATGCCTTCAACGCCCTTGTAATTATCGGAGGAATCTCCGGCAATACCCTTTAAATCAATAATCCTTATAGGCTCCAGCTGATACTTTTCCAGGACTGCAGCAGGATCAAAATTCTCAATAGTGGTAACCCCCTTTCTGGTAGTGGGGATACGTACTGTAATATTCTCGTCCACCAGCTGCAAAAGGTCGTGATCACCTGATACAATTGTGACCTTAATCCCCTGCTTTTCAGAGAGCTTCGCTACTGTTCCCAATAAATCATCCGCTTCATAGCCACCTTTTTCCATAGTAAGTATGCCCATGGCGTGAAGCAGCTCCGTAAGAGGCGGAAACTGTGTATAAAATGATTCATCCATAGGTCTTCTCTGACCCTTATAGTCAGAAAACTCCTTATGACGAAAAGTAGGCTCGTGAACGTCGAAGGCTACTGCCGCATAATCAGGCTTTTCCTCATCAAAAATCTTAAGAACAATGTTAAGAAAACCCAGAATGGCATTGGTATGCTGGCCCTTGGTGGTAGTGAGATCCGGAAGACCAAAATATGCCCTGTTGGCAATGCTGTTACCGTCTATAAGAACTATTTTTTTCATTAGAAAAATACCCCCATATCCCTAAGTACAATAATCATCACTAAAAATAAAACCATGACAAAAAGAGAAATTGCTGCCACTACCAGAGACCTTTGATTCTTCCTGTAACGCAATTCGTTTTCTTCAGTGGCCCTCATAAGAGTCTCCTCCGTCGTCGGAAATTTGTCATTGTATCCGTAATTTAAAAAATAAAGATTGGTCATAAAGTTGTAATAATTATGGAATTCTTCACGACAATCTTCGCACTCTCTGATATGAGAAACGAAGGCAACATCCTCCTCCACGGAAAGCTTGCCATCAATATAATCTCCCATCTGGCGACAGCATTCCTTACATGTCAGCGAGTTCTTTTTATTCGATTTTTTAAAAGCTTTATCCATTTTCGAATACTCCGATTTAAGGTTAAATCTACTAATAAACAGTCAAATTTCGGACACTTTTATCATAGCCAAAAAATATACCTTTTGCAAGAAAAAAACTCATTGCAAACTAAAAAACAATATGGTAGAATTTACTGGTAAATTCAAATTGCTGGTGTGGCGGAATGGCAGACGCAGCAGACTCAAAATCTGCCGAGGGCGACTTCGTATGGGTTCAAGTCCCATTACCAGCATTTCATGTGAATGCATAAACTATAATGGTTTAGCGTCCATTTCATCTCAATTTATGTACTATCTTCTTTTATACTGAATCGAGGATCATATGGAAATAGTTCTGAGAAATCTAACTGAAGATTATGTGATGCTTGTATATGATCAGATTAAAGAGACACTTGATTGCTGTAAATGTGCTCAGTGCCGACTTGATATCTTCTCATATACACTAAATCGCTTAAAGCCCAAGTATGTTGTTTCTACACAGGGCGAGCTTATGGCTAAGTTATGCGAATTTGATAATCAGTTCGAGACAAATGTTATGACTGAGCTTACCAAGGCGGCAGCTGTTATCAAGAAGTATCCTCGTCACAATGCTGACAATTTAATTTTTTAAAGTTTTCGGGTAGCCTGCTACCCGATTTTTTGTTTGTCAAATAAAAAAACAAGCCGACAAAAGTCGGCCCATTTTCAAAAATTAAAATTCATTTTTTCTTTTAAGCTCCATATAATCAGCATAGGCTTTTTCAAGAATCTGCTTTTCATTGGGATACTTTAAAAGGTGATAAGCTTCGTGATATTTGTAATAGCCGGAGTCCACGAAATACTCCTCTCTTTGCGGTTTGGAATAATAACTTTCAGATGACATCAAATACCAGTAAACTTCCTTTGATATCATGTCCTGCTGTGTATTAAAGGTATATTGACTTTTACCTACATAGGACTTGATGGTCCCTTCTACACCGGACTCCTCTTTAACTTCACGTAAAGCGGTTTCTTCATGCTCTTCTCCCGGTTCCACCGTACCCTTCGGCAGCACCCATCCCTCGTACTTATTCTTGTAATTCTTGTACAGGAGAAGAATTTTTCCTCTGAAAATAACTACACCACCGCAGCTAGTTGCTTCTGTCATAGCACCGCTGTCCTTTCGTGTAGTATAAATACTTGATATGAAGTATACACTATTTGCGAAACTATGCAAGGTTTTTAAGAAAAAATCTTTTTATTCCACACCTTTTCTTATATGGCCGCGGGTAATTCCCTGAAGATCTTCAGCATCATTTTTCCTGTAGCAGTCCAAAACCTGTCTTACTTCATCTGCAGATTCCGTAGTAAAGGATAGGATATGGCTTCCCGCCTCAATTTTATCCATTTCCTCGCACCCTATAAGGCAGGTAGTCCTGGAATTATAGATAACATTCATGCATTCTCTGCACATAGGCATCACCGGAAATTCGGCACCTGTCTTGTCCTTTATGTAGTAGAATCCTCTCTCTCCCATACTTTTCTTTAAGCATTCCGAAAAATTGTTGAGGAGGCACTGGGCCGTATACATAAGTGGCGTACGTCCGTAGATCAGCAAATCAAAGCCGGAAGTGTCGCAGCTCATATCCTTTATTTCCCCCTGAGTAAGCTCCAGAGGGTAGCTCAAATCAGCCAGTCCCATTTCTCTGAAAAATTCCGCCGCTGAAGAATTTGTAACATACAATGCAGGTGATGCCTTGGCAAAAGTCAGCAAGTTGTTTTCCTTCACATATTCCAGTTCGTCCAGAGAGTGAATATAAAGTTTCACCGGATTATCGAAGTCAAATTCCCTATTAAAAATTTCTCTTTCCTTGCTTCTAAAAATATGAGGCATGGATAAATATGCCACTTTTCCAGCTGCCTCTACTCTCCTTACTTCTTCAAGCTGCTTAGAAAGGGGAAGCAGTCTCAGATCGCAGATAATTTCATCAACAGAAGGATCTGAAATTACAGCATGCAGCTGCTCTTCATTAGATACAGAAGCCAAAAGTCGGGTTTTTCCAAGGTCTTCGCCTGTCTCATGCTTCCCGGTAAAAAAGTCCTCATCTTCATCATATTGCGATGTGACCTTTCTCTCATATTTCTCCGTGATTTCTTTGGCAAGTCCTGCGAAAGCCTGTCGTCTTAATTCCTTCAAGCCTCCTACCGGGCAAAATACATTGTCCCCGCATTCTACCTGCAGGTCATTAAAGTCAAAAATATCCTCACCTGTTTTCTTAAGAGTTTTAATAAAGTCAGCCTCAGCCATAGGAGCCTTTTGAGCCTTTGCTACCTCTGCTCCAAAGGCAGTGTAGCTTTCACCATAAAGACTCACAGTAAGTGAAAGCGGCGCACCTGTAAATGCCGATAAAAAGCCATTTACGCCTGCTTTTGCCGATTTATTCAGATATTTATCCTGTAGGTCATTTAAGAGGCTTTCGTTTTTGGTACGGAAAACCGGGTCATTAATTTTAAGTCTGGCTTCCGGTCCTACTACCACCTCATAAATACTCTTGCCGGATTCCTTCATTTTCCGGATTCCGTCTTTTCCAAGTGTGAATTCAAAGGGCTCACTTCCCCTTATCTCTACTACGTCCTGAGGATGCACCTCTTTGGAAAACTTGATACTGATTATGCGCTTGGATACATTGCAGACCTGTCCCACCTGAACACCCGAGTGATTTGGCCTCAACGGGCTCATCATGTCTTTTCCATGGTAATTAAAATAATACCCTGAAGAAAAACCGCCACGATTGTAGAGGTCCGCGGCTTCTGTCATAATATCATCAATAACTTCCGGATTTTCTTTTAAAAATAAATCGTATTTATTTCTACCTAATTCCACATATTTTTCACTTAAAAAGCCGTAAAGCGAAGCAATACCTGCAGAATATTCCGGACGCTTCATACGCCCTTCGATTTTGAAGGAATCTATCCCTGCATCAATAAGATCCGGTATGTAATTAAGTGTACACATATCCTTAAGACTTAAAAGATAGCCTTTGGACAGCTTCTTATCTCCCATGTACAGGTCATAGCTCTGGCGACAGGGCTGGGCGCAACGGCCACGGTTGCCGGATCTTCCCCCCAGCATACTTGAAAAAAGACACTGTCCGCTATAGCCATAGCAAAGTG
>JAZUHR010000133.1:0-2588 GCA_045641825.1 Lachnospiraceae bacterium | reverse complement strand
CTTTCACAGTATTTTTACTGTAGTATATACAGAAAATAACAGTTTTACAAGTGTGATTTTCAGATATATAATCCCAGTCAAATAATTGATAAACCGCTCGGGAGGAAAATTTTATGAAGGATTTATCTATATACGACGGGGCAAAAAGGCTGGAGAACGTGGAAATGTCTTCCATCAGAATAGTGATAGAGCAGGCCAGGGACATGGCTGCGCAAGGCTATCCCGTGATTGCGCTGAGTGCCGGGGAACCGGATTTTAACACGCCCAGAGCCATCAAGGATGCAACAATTGATGCACTGTGCGAGGACATGACTCATTACAGCTCCAACAGAGGATATCTTCCTTTGAAAAAAGAAATCGCCAAAAATCTCAAGGAGATAAGCGGTGTGGATTACGATCCTGACAAGGAAATCCTGACAACCAACGGCGGCGCGGAGGCATTAAACAATATCTTTTTGTCTACCATAAATCCCGGAGATGAAGTTATTATTTTTACACCTGCCTTTGTAAGCTATCGGCAGCTTTCCATTCTGTGCGGAGCTACACCGGTGGAAATACCTTTGACCAAAGAGAAGGGCTATCAGATTGATATTGATGTAGTGAAGGCTGCTCTTACCGATAAGACAAAGATGATTGTAATCAACAACCCTAACAATCCCACCGGTGCAGTATACAGTCGTGAGGTGCTGGAGGAACTTTGTAAAATAGCGGTGGAACATAACCTGATTGTACTTTCCGACGAAATATACAGCAGCATAATTTATGACGGAGAATTCCATTCAATTGCTTCTTTCCCGGGCATGAAGGAGAGGGCTTTTATCGTCAGCGGTTTTTCAAAGATTTATGCCATGACAGGCTGGAGAATGGGATACATTGCCTGTGACAGCAGATTTTATCCGAATCTCATGAAGGTACATCAGTACAGTACCACCTCCGGTGTGACTTTTGCTCAGGCGGGCCTGGCCGGAGCTATGAGAAGTGAGTCTGTCAAGGAAGAGACATTAAAAATGGTAAAAACTTTTGCCAAGAGAAGAAATCTTATAATGGCTCTTCTGGATGAGATACCCGGGTTAAAGTATGTGGTGCCACAGGGCGCTTTTTACCTGATGATAGATGTGAGTGATACAGGACTTACCGGCGTGGAATTTTCCAGAAAATTACTTAACGAGAAGTATGTGGCTACGGTACCTGCGGTAGGACTGGGCAGCCATTGTGTAAATGAAATAAGAGTATCCTTTGCATCATCCGAGGAAAATCTGATAGAAGCTTTTTCCAGAATGAAGGATTTTGTAAAGGAAATATTGGGATGATATGAGTGGGTATTAAGGAGTGGTTATGAAGGTAGTAATTACAGCCAGAGATTACAGTAAGTACGACAGAGCGGCAATAGAGCTTCTCATGAAAAACGGACTGGAAATAGTGGATTTGAGTGAAATGGGATGCGGTACAGGTACCACTCCTGCTCAGATGACGGAGTATATCGGAGATGCAGATATTGCAATTACGGGGCTGGAGCCTATGCAGGCAGAAACCATTGAGAACTGCCCCAACCTTAAGATGCTGTCAAAAAGATCCATCGGATATGATTCTGTAGATTTGAATGCGTGCAAGGCTGCGGGAATAGCCGTTACTCGTACTGCGGGCGCGGTGGAAGCAGCTGTGGCCGAGCATGTAATTGCCTTCGTCATGTATTTTGCCAGAGAAATAGTTGACATGAATGCAGCCATGCATGAAGGGGACTGGAAGAGAATCATGTCCTACGGTGCCAAAAGCAGAACCATGGGGCTGGTGGGCTTTGGCGGAATAGGCAAGGAAATAGCCGTAAGAGCCCGGGCTTTGGGGATGAATGTTATTTACTATTGCCGTCATCCCAAGGAGGAAGACGAAGCCGTATACGGTGTAAAAAGTGTATCTTTGGATGAATTGTTGGCACAAAGTGACTATATTTCGGTAAATGTGCCGCTGACTCCTGCTACTGAAAGAATGTTTGGAGCGGCAGAATTTGCAAAAATGAAGAAAGAATGTGTATTTATAAATATCGCCAGAGGGCAGGTAATGGATGACAAAGCTCTGGCGGAAGCCTTGAATAATGGGCTCATTCGGGGGGCGGGCATAGATGTTTTTGACTCTGAACCATGTAGGGATTCAGTGCTTAAAGACTGTAAAAATGCAATCATAACTCCTCATACAGCTCCTTTTACCTCGGAAAACTTTTGCAATATGAATATGATTGCAGCGCAGAATGTAGTGGATTTCCTATGTGGCTGCGTTCAGGAAAAGAACAAGCTGGTGTAGAATAAAGCATTGGGAAAATTCAGATATAGGTGGGAAAAATGTCCCCACCTATATATTTATTTTGTCGGCAATTTCCTTTTCGGTATAGGCTAGTTCCTTTAAAAATTCCGGAGCTGAAATACGCTCGGCACCGGCGCCGAATATAATAATCTGTTCCGTAGCATCGCTGGTGGCGACTCTTACACGATATTTTTTGGAAAGGGACTTGCTGGTGCGCTCGATGAATTGGTCGGCGGTTTCGGCTTCTTTGGTGTAAACAATACTGGTATCCCCTTTGTTTTCCACCTTTTCCG
>JAZUHR010000132.1:0-3351 GCA_045641825.1 Lachnospiraceae bacterium | reverse complement strand
CAAAGGCATACATTCCGGGCACCTTAAGGATAAATTCAGCAAAATCATCTCCGGCCAGTGACGGCTCCTTGTCCTTTATCACCGCGTTTTCTCCAAAAAGAGAACCGGCGACTTCTGCCACCTCCGCTGTGGCCTCACGGTCATTTACCAGAGGTGAAGTAAAGTCTTTCCACTCTACAAACGCACTTCCTCCATAGAGAGCTGCAATACCCTCAGCCACTGCTTCTATCTGCTTCTTTGTCTTTTGGCGCGTTTCTACAGTCAGTGCACGAACAGTCCCCTCCATAGTAGCGTCCTCCGCCACTATATTGTATGCCGTTCCTGCTGTAAGCTTCCCTATACCTATCAGCACGTTCTCCATAGGATTGGTCCTGCGCGTCACTATAGCCTGCACAGCCGTTACTATCTGGGCAGCTATAAAAAGAGCATCGACTCCCTGCTCCGGCGTGGATACGTGAGCAGTTTTGCCTTTTACATTTATTCTGAACCAGTCAACGCTGGCATTGTTGGGTCCCGGCGTAGCTACTATTTTCCCTGTATCTACTGCTGATGATACATGAATTCCAAACACTCTGTCCGCACCGGATAGAATGCCATTGTCCACAAAAATTCTGGCGCCGTATCCGATTTCCTCTCCCTGCTGGAAAGCAAGGCCCACCGTCCCGGAAAATTTGTCCCTGTTGGCATTAAGTATTCTGGCTGCACCGATTAGTCCCGCTGCATGGGCATCGTGGCCGCAAGCATGCATTTTTCCGGGTATTTTACTCTTATACTCCACATCATGAGCTTCCTCCACGTTCAGCGCATCGATATCTGCCCTCAGGATAATCTTTTTCTTTTCGCCGGCTTTCTCACCTTTAATTTCCGCGTAAACGCCTGTTTCCCCCACTCTTATGCCGGATACTCCTATAGCTGCCAGTTCTTCCTCTATTTTCTTTGCCGTATTGAACTCCTCACAGGCTGTCTCCGGATATTGGTGAAAATATCGTCGAAGACCGACCACATATTCGTGATCGGCCTCCACCTGCTCAGAGATTATTCTTTCAATTTGCTCCATTTTGCAACTCCGAACAATTATTATTTCTTGAGACCTGCCA
The DNA here is from genome assembly GCA_045641825.1 of Lachnospiraceae bacterium. Lineage (GTDB taxonomy): Bacteria > Bacillota > Clostridia > Lachnospirales > Lachnospiraceae > RGIG3528. The sequence continues at coordinate 2,254 of JAZUHR010000132.1, read as the reverse complement.
GCTCCTTAAGTGCATCCAGGCTGTTTACCTTCTGCGAATACAGTGAAAGAGGTGCGATAAGTGTATCCCCGATTACTGTAAGATCATATCCGTTTGCTCCTGCATCATTCTTAAGGTATGCCTTGTGCTGGAAGGAGTTCAGATCGATTTCACCGCTGTTAAGTGCTTCATTTGGCAGATTGTATGCGTCAAAGGCTACCAGTTCGATGTAAATACCGGCATTCTGCTCGTCCAGGACTTTCTGGACTGCAATCCACTGGTCGTTGGATGCGCCGCACACGCCTACCTTTACCACCTTCTTACCCTCCTTGGAGGACTTATATGCCTTGATTTCATCTACAAAAATAGCATCTACTGTGTAATTAGGGTCATAGGCAAAGGATGGGAAAAATGCTTCCTTGTAAGCCTCAAGGATAAATTCAGCCACAAGCTGGGTCTGGAATGCATCCACAATCTTTTTGTAGGTAGCGTCATCCTTGTCTGCTGTTCTGGCCACAATGATATTTACGTAAGGGTTATCACCACTTTCATCCTGCTTCTCGATGAGAAGACCATCCTTGGAAGGCACCAGGCCGAAAGGAATCGCATATGTACCGTTTATTGTGCTGGCTGCAAAATCACCCAGTGTAGAAGTCAGAGTATTGGCTGCTGTCGGTACGATTTCGATGTTGTAGATATACTTTGTAACGTCCTTAAGCTCAGGAGTATAGCCTGCTGCAGGATCCACCTCGATAAGGCCTGCTGTCTCCAGGAGTTTGATTGCCCTGGACTGATTGGTACCGTCATCCGGCACACCGATTTTAATTGCCTCGGACTTGCCTCCGCATGCTGTAAGAACTGTTGTTGCTGCTACTAAAAGTACTGCTAAGATTTTTGTAATTGATTTCTTCATAATTTTTCTCCTATTTTCTATGCTTTGTAAGTAATTCTCTGTTTGTTGTTTTCTTGGCCAGGATGTTACCTCCCGTCTGAATCAGACATACCACCAGGAGCAGGATAATCACACACACATTTACGATGTCATGATGATTAAGATTCTGTCCATAATTGATGGCGAAGCTTCCTATACCGCCGGCCCCCACAGCACCTGCCATCGTGGTCAGGCCTATCAGGCTGATGGCTGTGATTGTCGTTGCTCTAATGAGATCCGGCACCGCTTCGTGAAGGTATATTCTGAATATAATGCCTACTGTCCTGCTCCCCATGCTTCTGGCCGCTTCTATTTTTCCGCTTTCCACTCCTGCCAGCGCGCTTTCCACCTGTCTGGTAAAAAAGGGCACTGCTCCGAACACCAAGGGCACCACAGCACCTTTAACGCCTATGGCTGTTCCCACCAACGCTCTGGTAAACGGTATCAGGAAAATCAGCAAAATTATAAAAGGAATCGACCTGAATATATTTGTGATTACCTCCACCAGGTAGAACACCGGCGCGTTGGGCTTTATTCCCTGCTTTTTTGTTATTGTCAGGATGACGCCGAAGGTTAATCCGAAGAAAAATGTGAATATTCCCGCGAAAAAGAACATCTCTACCGTCTGGCTGCAGCTGGTCAGGAATCTGTCCGAATACGCAACTACATTTGGAAGGAATTTATCAAGTATTTCTTTCATCATTTATCACCTCCACGTCTACCTTTATTTCATTCAGATATGCCAGTGCTTTTGCTTTTTCGCCTTCATCGCCCTTGATGATTACGATTATTCCGCCCAGCGGTCGTTCACCGATGATATCGATATTGGCCAGGACTATGTTGACCTTTATGTCAAATCTCCTGGATATCTCTGAGATAACCGCTTCCCCTGTACTTTCGTTTTCAAAGGTCAGCTTTATCAGTTCTTCGCCCTTTTCAGTGTGAACTAGCGGTATATCCTCCTCCAGCATCTTGTATATTTTGGAAAGGCTGGAAACAACGCTTACAAAATTTTTGGTAACCGGCCTCTTGGGATGAGCAAATATGTCGTAAACATCACCCCTTTCCACGATTTCTCCCTTCTCCATGACGGCTACTTTCGTACATATTGACTTTATTACCGCCATTTCGTGGGTGATGATTATAATCGTTATTCCAAGCTTGCGATTAAGGTCCTTGAGCAGTCTCAGGATAGATTCCGTAGCCTCGGGATCAAGAGCGCTGGTGGCTTCATCCGAGAGCAGCACCTTGGGATTATTGGCAAGTGCTCTGGCGATGGCCACTCTTTGCTTCTGCCCTCCGGACAACTGGCTTGGATACACATTTGCCTTATCCTCCAGATCT
>JAZUHR010000131.1:0-2343 GCA_045641825.1 Lachnospiraceae bacterium | reverse complement strand
ACAACAAGGAGTGGTGGGAGACCATCATTTCAGGTGAATATCAGCAGTACTACGAGAAGATGTACGGTAATAGATAAAATAGCGGGGCGGTTCCTGATTATGCTATTAAAAGCATGTCCGGAGCCGTCCTGTTTTCTTTTTTTTGTAAAACTTAATATTTATTTTCTTGGATAGAGATAGTCGAGGTTGTATTATCTCACTAATAGTGTTATTGGGCTTTCTATGCCATAAACACGGTTAAAGATCAGACGAGGTGAAGAGATGGCATTAGTTCGTGAGAAAAAACGAATCGGAGATATGTTGATTAACGCAGGACTGCTTACGCAGGAGCAGCTGCTTACGGCGCTGGCAGAGCAGAAGGGCAAGGATCAGAAGCTGGGTGTAACTCTGGTGGGACTGGGAATGGTCACAGAGGAACAGATAAGAGACACCATCGGTTCTCAGCTAGGTGTCGATATAGTTGATTTGAGCAAAATCACAATTCCCATAAGCGTTATCAATCTCGTGCGTGACTCCGCTATGCTCAAAAAATTCGGAGCTATTCCATACGCCTTTGATGAATTCGACTTAAGCTACCTGAAGGTGGCCATGTCCGATCCTATGGATATTATGGCTATCGATGACCTGTCGGCTACCTTGGGCTATCAGATTAATCCGTCCATATCCACACCGGCAGATATTTCTCAGGCTATAGATAAGTACTTTGGTCTTAAGGAAAACATGGCTGTGGCAGATCAGTTCATGAAGGACCAGAGTGAGTCGTCGGTGCAGCTGGCGGCAGAAGAAGAGGATGTATCCGTAGAAAATGCGCCTATCGTACAGTGGGTACGAAAGGTTATCGAGCAGGCTGTGCGTATGAGAGCCTCCGATATACATATCGAGCCCTTTGAAAATATTATCCGCGTGCGTTATCGTGTAGACGGTGTATTGCAGGAGGCAGGTAACTATCCTATCAATATGTGTCAGGCCATTATCGCCCGAATCAAAATCATAGGCGGTATGGATATCGCAGAAAAGAGAAAGCCTCAGGATGGTCGTATCACCATTCTGGTGGACAAGACTGAAATCGATGTCCGTGTTTCAGTGCTGCCTACTGTTTTCGGTGAAAAGGTAGTAATGCGACTGGCTCAGAAAACTGCGCTCACCAGAGATAAGCAGCTCCTGGGTCTGAACGAGGAGGAACTGCAGAAATTCGACACGATTTTTGGCAATCCCAATGGTATCATCCTGGTAACGGGACCTACAGGTTCCGGTAAGTCCACCACTCTTTATACAGCACTTTCCGAGCTCAATACTCCTGATGTAAATATCATCACTGTAGAAGACCCTGTGGAAGCCAATATCGACGGAATCAATCAGGTACAGGTAAATGTAAAGGCTGACCTTACATTTGCCACAGCCCTTCGTTCCATTCTCCGACAGGACCCGGATATCATCATGATAGGTGAGATTCGTGACCAGGAGACGGCTAGTATCGCTGTTACAGCATCTATTACCGGTCACTTAGTCGTATCCACACTCCATACAAATAGTGCATCAGCCTCTATCTCACGTCTGGTAAATATGGGAATCGAGAGATACCTGATAGCAGACTCTGTAGTAGGTGTTATCGCACAGCGTCTTGCCCGTAAGCTTTGCTCGGCTTGTAAGACCGAGTATGAGGCTTCCAATGAAGAAAAGAAGATGCTTGGGGCTCCGGAGTACGAGAGCGTCAAGATATACAAGGCCTGCGGCTGTAACCAGTGTAATGGCCTGGGCTATAAGGGACGTACCGGTGTATATGAAATTATGCCGGTAACACCAAAGCTTCGTTCTATTATCCTTAGAGATACAAGCTCAGAGGAATTACAGGATGAGGCGATTAAGGACGGTATGAAGACCCTAAAAATGAGCTGTGCGCGCCTGGTACGTGAGGGCGTGACTACCATCGAAGAAATGCAAAGAATTGTATATTCAGAGGACTGACATGCATACTATAAACGAATTACTGACAATTGCCGGAGAGCAGAAGGCCTCCGATTTGCATATTTCTGCAGGATTGGCACCCAAAATCAGAGTGTACGGAAAGCTTAGAAGTATCGGTGAAGAAAAGCTGATGCCGGAGGATACCAAGCGTCTTGTCTACGAGATGTTTAAGAGCCCGGAGCAGGCTGAACGCTTTGAAAGAGAGGGAGAGGTGGACTTTTCCTATGCTATCAAGGGAGCGGCCAGATACAGAGTAAATGCCTTTCATCAGCGCGGCTCCGTGGCGTGTACGGTGCGACTTATCGTAGAAAATATACCGAGCCCCGACGAACTGGGACTTCCGGCTTCAGTAGTAGAACTGATACATAAAAGAAAGGG
>JAZUHR010000130.1:0-9072 GCA_045641825.1 Lachnospiraceae bacterium | reverse complement strand
GAAGAGTAACCTTCCATGCATAACCCTTTGCGCCTTCAGGAACGCCCCACTTAGCATCAACCTTATCGGAAACGTCCTCCAGCTTTGTAGCTGCGGAATACTCGATCTGGAAATCTCCCGGAATGATCTCGCCCTTATCATCGAACTTGAAATCATATACGAAGAAGTTGCTGCTCAGCCAACCCATGATCTCTGTATCATTGTTATCCTGGTATGTAAGTTCATTCCAGTTGGAAGGTGATACTGTGAGATACTCTCTGTAGGTATAATTCTTCGGAGTCTCCGGTGTACCTGTTGGATTCTGCTCACCACCCTGAGTAGGTGTTGCAGAAGGTGTAGTTGTAGGCTTCTCTGTCTTACCGCCACATGCTGCAAGAGCAAATACCATTGTGGAAGCAAGTACAAGAGCTACAACGCGCTTGAAAAGCTTTTTCATAAAAATTTTCCTCCTTTAACTAACCATTTCTCTTTAACAAGTCAAAGTTTGAAACAGTTAATATGAAACAGTATACACAGATACAACTTTTTGTCAAGTTATTTTTAAGGGATTATAAAGGGCTTTTTTATACTTATTTAATAAAAAGTAAATAATTATTTTTTAGTACCGGTTCTTTTTAATTTCCGAAAAATCCCGGCCTTTCCGCGGTTTACTGAAAAAAATGCCCCTTTTTGTCCCCTTTATCTCCTTCCTCCAAATTTATATTGTATAAATCGCAGCGCCAATACTACTTTGCGTCGGATTGTATACATTCCGCGCCCCTGTAATCTCCTTTTAACCGCCGGCCCTTCTCTGTCTCTCCTTCGTAACTTCCGGACCTGCATGAGCATATCAGCCACCTGTACATTCACGGGATTTTCGGAGAATTTTACTTGCTTTATCGACTGACTACTGTTAAACTCATACTAATATCTGCAGATTATTTACCGATATAAATATCTGTAGATATCAATCACCCCTCGAAAGGAGAAATATAATGGGAAAGTTTATCGTTAAAGAGACAAAGACAGGCGTGAAGTTTGATTTAAAGGCTACTAACGGCGAAGTTATCGCTACCAGCGAGGTTTACACCACCAAGGCAGCTTGCCGCAAGGGTATCGAATCCGTTAAGAAGAATGCAGCAGTAGCAGAGACAGAGGACCTTACAGTTGAGCCCGTAGAGGCAAAGAAGCATCCTAAGTTCCAGCTTTTCACAGATAAGGCAGGCGAGTTCAGATTCAGACTGACAGCTACAAATGGCCAGATCATCGCTACCAGCGAAGGCTACAAGACCAAGGCAAATGCAAACAACGGCATCGCTTCCGTTAAGAAGAATGCTCCTGAGGCTCCTGTAGAGGAATAATTCCAAAACAAAACCCGTTTTCAGATTCTGAACCGATCCGAAAACGGGATTTTTTTGTCCTTTTCACTTTTTGACGGTAATTCTTATTTTTCCAAATCCTTTACATATAAGAAGAGGCTCTGATTATCCTCGGCATAATCGTTGGCAGGAATAATTTCCATCATTACCCGCTTGTAGGTCTCGCCGTATCTTCTTCTGTAGAAAATAAGAAGTGTGGTATTGCTCTTAAAGTACTCTTTCATGAACTCTGTATCCGTTCTCTTAAGGTACTCTTCCAAATCTTCGGGATGAACCTGCCCGCTGACACCGAAGTCATGAAGCCATACGGAAATCTTATCGGAGAAGCCGTGAGCTTCATTCTTTTCCTCTTCCTTCATATTGGCTATCTGATAGGAATCCTCTGTAATATTTATCTTAAGAATCTTAGTGTAGGTGTCACAAAGAGCCTTATGGGCATCCTGCTGACCTCTTCTATCCACGCCTTTTCTTCTGTAATACCTGGACTTGGCCTCGTACATTCTCTTTTCAGCCACTGATCCCAACTGTCTTACCGACGCCTCCGGCATCTCACGATTGCTGGCCCAACCATAGGATATGGACAGCGAATCCACCAGATCACCCTTCCAGTTCGCCATGGTCTTGTCAAAGTCTGCGAAAATATCCTTGAGTTTGTCTTCGTCGCAGAAAATTACGGCTACGAATTCATCACCGCCGATTCTGTAAAGTCGTCCGTAAGGGCCCAGACACTTGGTCATACACTGGCAGGCACCTCTGATAATCTCATCTCCCGCCATATGTCCCTGAGTATCGTTGATGACCTTAAGGCCGTTTAAATCCAGCGATACGTATATATAATTGCTGTCAGAAGGTATGTCGTTCTGCTTATAAATGTTTTCTTCATAAGCGCGTCTGTTAAGAAGGCCTGTCAATTCATCTGTCTGAGACTTGTGAATAAGTTGCTCTTCCGCTTTCTTTTCCTCATCGATGACACGGGTAGTAAAAATTACCTTCGTCGGCCTATCATCCTCATCGGCTTCCATGGTAATGAAACTGGCCAGGAACCAGCCGGTCCTCTTTCCGATAAACTGTCTGGATACCACCTTTTTCCCCTGCATACGTTCAGCCAGAGTATCCAAATCCGTAAAGTCAAGAGCAGCCTGCAAATACTCATCCGTAAGCGTTGCCTTCATTACCTCGCGCATCATTTCTCTGGCGCCCTGCTCACGATTGACTATTTCCTTCACTTCATTTCTGGATGTAAATTCCTTGGAAGTATCAGCCACCAGATCCAAAACATGCATACTGTAAAAAACATCGCCAAGAGTCCCCAGAGTCTCGTAGTACTCCTTCTTCTCGTTCATGGCCTTTTGAAGTTTGTTCATCTGCTCCTGTTCTTTTCTCACCACCTGATCCACATCGTAGTGATAGCCTCTGAGAGAAAAGCCGCCGGAAATTTTCTGAGCAGTACCACCGCATCGTACATATCGCATGCCCTTGGTAGGATGAACCCAGAGATAGGTGTTTTCGTCGAAAAAGCCCTCTTTCATCCTGTCCACGCTCTTAAGAACGGAAGGAACCGCTTCAGGCTTTATATGGTCAAACCAGTCGGAGTAAGTCTGCGCAGGGTCACCAAGTCCCCCCTGAATGCCCAGAAGTTCTCTCATAGTATCGTCTACAAACATCTTGGGTGCTTCACCGTCTATCAGTTCAATGTTCCAGGTACCCATTTTAGCAGAAGCAATAATATCTCTTATTTCGGAAATCTCCAGAAAAGCACGCAGGTTTTTCTCGTTGGAAAGACGATTTTCCTCTGCCAGTTTCTCGTTTTCCTCAGTCATTACTTTACGTGTCTTTACGGCATTTACCATGAGGACTGCACCGTACAGAAGCAGCACTGCGCTGATAAGCACAATGGCTGTTACAGAATTTCTGGTATTTTCTCCGATAATTGCCTTGAAGGATTCGTCAGGTGTAATGATAGCCAGTTTCCACTGAGTGGAAGGAATACTTACAACGCAGATTCTTCCCTCACCCAGGGGATTTTTAAAAGAAGCTGCAGTGTTGCCCGCCTGCTTTATGGTATTCAGTGTCCCCTTGCGCTGGGTGGCGTCCAGACCGAACTTCTCCATAAACACATCAAAAGTCATATCCGGCACGAAATCAGTCTTGATGGTAGAGCAAATTACCATGTCATTTTCATCCAGAATAAAGCCATGAATTCTCTGACCATACAGCTCCGTTTCAAAAAGAGAAGCTATCTGCGTAGTGGCGCGGATATAGCCTGTTATAACGCCCACAATCTTTCCCTCGTAGACCAGTGGTGTATAAAAATTCATCAAATTTTCCTTGGCGGTCTTAGGATGATAATTAACCCAGATGCCTGAATTTCCCTTCATTCCCTCGATATAGTAGACTCTGTCGCTGGCATCAAAGGCCTCGCCTATAGTCACTACATTCATACCGTCGGCCCTTATGTACTCAATGCCGTTGAAAGGCGTGCTGTCCACCATAGGCAGAATCACGTCTGCCGGATTCTCCAGTTCCTCGCCGGTCATGGACTGTGCCACAGTTATTACCGAAAGTTTGATGCTGCTCTTGGCATAATCAATCGTATTGGCCACATTCTCTGCTATATATTCTGCCACCTGATTAGTCACGTCTTCCACGTCATCCACGACGTTCTTTCTCTCAACCCGGGTATAAACAAATAAAATCATTAAAATCATGCCGGCTACGATTATCGGCAGAATAATACTCATGGGCTGTAATCGTTCTCCGGCCTTTATTGGCTCATAGATTGAATTGTTTTTGTATTTATCTTTTGGCATATATAAATCTCCGTATAATTCCAAATTGGTCGGGTATATTGTTACCCAAATATATTATACTTCCAAATTATAAAATGCTTATAATCAGATAATTACACTTTTATGATAATTTTCGGATTTTCTGCTAAAATCCTATCCTTCTCTTTTCTACCAACTCTTCGCCGAACTCCTTATCCGAACGTGCGCTGTCGAAATCGGCCACGGTAATCACTATGTTACCGCTGCCGCTGCCTGCCACACGAAGAGCCGCCCTAGACCAGGTACGCTCGTAAAGATTTCTGACAAAACGGGCATTGGCAAATTCCTTTGACGCCAAGTAACTTTCGGAAAGACCTGCGAAATAAGAGCGCACAGCCTCCTCCAGCCCTTCTCCTACTTCGAAGTGCTTTCTCACGTAATTCATGAAAATAGCCGCCAGCTGTTCTCTGCTATAACTCTTGAACTCTATGATATAAGGCATACGGCTTCTTAATCCGGCATTGGCTTCCATAAGGGTCTTCATGTCGTCCGTATAGCCCGCCATAATAATCACCATATCATCACGATGATTTTCCATTTCGGCAATAAGTGTAGCAATAGCCTCGCGACCATAGTCATTCTGTCCCGCCTCTCCGTTGCCGGCGTAGAGGGCATAGGCTTCATCCAGGAAAAGAACGGAGCCGTAAGCATCACGGCATATCTGTGCAGTCTTGGGAGCAGTCTGACCTATATACTTACCACACAGGTCACGGGCACCATACTCGAAAAAACTACCCTTTCTGAGTATTCCCTCTTCTTTAAAAATCTTACCTATGATACGGGCCACCGTAGTCTTACCTGTACCCGGAGCACCAGTGAAACGCATGTGCAGGCAAGGAGTGTCCAGTCTGTCGTTGGCCTTCGCCAATTTTACCTGTGCCACAATCTCACGGATTTTCTGCTCGATTTCCTCCATGCCGATAAGTTCATGAAGTTCATCGTAACCGTTTTTCGGCTTTTTCTCGAAATCTTCCAGGATTCCCTCTATATCTTCCGCCGTCATGAGTTCGCTCTTGCAGACACCGCCTTTTTTCAGAACTTGTGCATCATGCTTGATTTTCAGTAAAATAGCCTCTTCAGCGATCTTTTTCACAGTCTTGATGCCATAGAAACGCCCGTCTCTCTTTTCCATACGCATGCGCTCGTAGAAAAGTTCCATGGTCTCGTCAGTAATCTCAATCCCGTGCTTAATCACCTTATCGTTGAAGCACTCGGCATATATCAGCTCATTGTAGGGCTCTATCACCAGGGAGTTCACATTGACCACGTCCTCGATGATATCATATATTTCCTTACGGGACTTCTCCTCCAGATAAGGAATACGGAAAAGGAAAATATATCTCTGCTGCAGTTTTTCCAGCCTTTTCAGAAAATCTCTCAGTTCCGAATGCTTTTCCTTCGGCAGAAAATAGGATATGTCAAGTCCTATGCAACGCTCACGGGTAGCATCATCCCACAAGGTATCCAGGAGGGTAGATGTGGTGGTGTCATGACTGCTCTCCTCCTCGTTCAGCCTGTACTCCAGAGTACCTGCGTCACTGTACTCCAGATAGCCGGCCCTGGTCGCAAAGTCGCCGAAAGAAGACAGCATGGTGGAAAAACCGCAGCCCTCCTCTATGGAAATCAGGTAATTGCGGTTCATGACCAGAGACTCAGCCTTGCTTTTCGTGACCAGAGGCAATTCCGCTGCCATCTCTGTCACCATTCTTATATAAGACTTCCAGCCGAAATAACCGGCGTACACTTCTTTAAGCACATCTGCTTTCTTGGAATTATCTTCCTCAAAGCAGTTGATTTCAATGGCATTCTTCGCCTCAGGGTAGATAGCCTCCCAGATTCTCCTGATGTTTTCTTCTACCGCTCCCCCGTTGAAATCCCTGACACTGAAACTGGAGAAGCTGCGACAGCAATCGATTTTAAAGCTCTCTATGTAGTCCCCCAGGCCTTCCCACAGCTTTTTCATCAAAGCCCGAGAGCCCAGGTAGCGGGCCTCACTCAAGTATATGAACTGAGGATTGATATCCACTCTTACGTGAAAAAGTTTCTTCTCCGCCTTCGGCGTAGGCGCCACTTCAGTGACTTTCCCTGTTTCATCAATCTTTTTGTACCAAAAAGGCATGTTCTGCATCTCGCTGTCCTCTCTTTGCTTAATAATCCTTATGAGCCTCAGGTGTTAATCAAATACAAGTTCTATTTTACAACTTCTATGTGCGGGCGCAACCAAAATATTTAGAATACGCATATTAATTGCATGATAATTGTCAAACTATCGCTTTTATGATATGTTTATGCGAAAGCACGACTTAAATTCATGCGAAAGCGTGACTTAATTTCGCACCGGGAAAATGAAAAAATAATACGAGGAGGCAGGTCAAATGAAAATTGAACCTAGAAAATACGATTTAGAAGGGCACACACTTGTGCTTAGAAGCGCTGAAAAAGAGGACGCGGCCATGCTGCTTCCCTACCTCAAGAGGGTATGCGGCGAGACCAGATTTCTGCTTCGTGAGCCTGACGAATGCGGGGAAATGACCATAGAGCAGGAGGAAGGCTTCATCTTGAGCCACAGGGATAACGAGCGGGGCTGCCTACTCCTGGCCTTTCTGGACGGAGAATACATAGGCAACGCCTCCTTCGAGCAGGCCGGCGGGAGCCGTAGAAATGCCCATAGAGCCGATATCGGCATCGCTCTCTATCTGGACTACACAGGCAGAGGCATCGGTAAAAAATTATTCGCCCTCATTCTTGAGCTTATAGAAAAAACCGGCTTTGAGGCTGCGGAGCTCACAGTAGTCGAAGGCAACACACGTGCTATTCACATGTATGAATCCTTCGGCTTCGCAGAGACAGGTCGCATTCCCAAAGCCAATAAATACAATGATGGTACATATGCGGATGATATTTTTATGACCAAGTTCTTACACTAGTTCTTCCGCAATCAGCTTGAACACCGCTGTATTTGCGTACGTCAGCGGGTCTGTATGCATAAAAAACACTCCGGAGTCCACAGGAGCATCTTCCGGTATATCCAGATTCTGAAAATGGTCTCTCGCTATCATGGGATAGGACGCTCCGGACGGCACACGCAGATTGTCCTCCGGGATGTACCCCATATTGTCCTTGCTCTTCACGAGTCCTTTCACGCTCCCTTTACAGTCCCGCCGGCCACGAAAAGTCCCTCAATCAGAAGCAGGGTAAATACAGAAGTGCCGTCAAATTCAAAATCACGTCTAATCATGATAAAAACGCCGATAGCAATCATTACGACTCCGATTAATGCGCCTATTACCTTGCGCAGTATGATGGCTCTTTTGCTCTCGGTTTCCGGCAGTGACATAATCGCCAGAGCGGCTCCCACGATGAAAAGAATTACGGAAAGTGCTATCCAAAAATAGCTCATATTAGTCTCAACGGCAGTAATGGGCTTCAGCACCACATAAGAAAACATAATAAGGATTAGTCCCAAACCCATAAATATATAATTCACATTTTTCATTCGACTCAATCTCCTTGCAGTCTATTTTTATTCAAGTCAATTTTGTTCAAATCAATTTGGATAAAATCTCCTCTATCAATTCTTTTCTTTGAAGCTCCTGAATCCATTCCTGCGGGATAGCGTCATATCCGTAAAAAAGCCCTGCGAGCCCACCTGTAACTGCACCTACCGTATCGGTATCATCTCCCAGATTTACTGCCTTTAATACAGCTTCTGCGTAAGAGTCTGTGGTAATCAGACACCATACAGCAGCCTCCAGGGTGGCCACCACATAGCCACTGCTGCTGATATCATCCGCATCCAAATCCTTGAAGGAATTCAGGTCCGTCAGCCTGTCATAGCGTGCCAGCTCCTTGTGATTACCAAAGTCTCTGCGATAGTATCTGTAGGCCTCGTCCATCGCGTACTGCAGCCTGTCCGTAAGACTGCCGCTCCTATCAATAACAGTCTTCACCATAAAATAATATATGCCGCAGGCGATCTGACTTCGCAGGTGAGCGTGAGTCAGTGCTGATACATTGTGAATCACGTAGATGCTCTCGTCCTCGGAGGTGCAGATACTCTTCTGCCTATGGTAGAGGTAGAGGCAGGCCGGCAGTATCCGCATCAGGGAACCGTTGCCATTATCCCGCTCCTCTGTCCCACCGGCTTCCGTAGGGTCAGCGCCTCGCATGTAGTTATAGATTGCCTTGCTTGTAGCATTACCTATGTCAAAAAGGTGATTGAAGGGCGTATATTTTCCGACAGTATACCAGTCTTTAAAGCGCTCCATTATATCCCTGTAATCAATGCTCTTTTTTTCAGCAATACTGTCCAGCGTAGCCAGAGCCATACTGCTGTCGTCCGACCAGGTCCCTGCAGGCTGATTATGGGTGCCGAAAGCCCGCATCCCCACCACCGGATCCTGCATCCTCGCACTTCTGTCACTGAACTCCACAGGAACGCCCAAGGCATCGCCTGTAATCAAGCCATACATTCCCGATCTGTACAAATCCTTCATCAGGGTACCTCCCGTAAATTTACTCTTGAGACCGCTCTACTGCACGTCCTGTGGGAATGCCGCTGCCATCTCGGCATTGATGGTGTCCTCAGATGCAGCCATAGCCTTCAATGTTTTATCCAATAATTCGTCCAATTCCCAGCCCAACTGCTCGGCGCCTCTGGCGATAACCTCGCGGGAACATCCCGCAGCAAAGCCTGTAGCCTTATACTTTTTCTTCAAAGACTTCAGTTCCATATCCTTGGTGCTCTTGGATGGGCGCATTAAGGACGCTGACCAAATGAGTCCGGTCAATTCATCTGCAGCAAAGAGAATTTTCTCCATCTCGTGAACTGGCTCAACATCAATCGTTGTGCCATTGCCGACAGTAATTCCATAGCCATGTGAGCA
>JAZUHR010000129.1:0-17097 GCA_045641825.1 Lachnospiraceae bacterium | reverse complement strand
CACCCTTAATCATGAAATACTTTCCGGATTCAAAGTCAATCATAACCTTTTCACCGGCAAGTTCTGTAACATTAAGGTTCTTCTTGATTACTAACTTTTCAGTCTTCTCCATAGTAAACTCCTTACATTTTTGTAACAGTTATGCATATCATACAACAACTTTTAAAAAAAATCTACTTTTTTCTAATTCAGCGCTATTTAAAAAGCCCCATTGCCTTAACAATTCTGCCTCTGCGGCCTGCGTTTTTATATATATCCATTGTGTCAGTACCACGAATTTTGCTGTTATTCCTTACAAAAACCACGTATGTTATTACCCACAGTACCGGCCAGAACAACACAATTTTTGAGCTTTTCGGATGATTTAATCTCATCTGATGATGGAATTCTCTGATATAATCCAGAGGGCTGTTTCCACGCAGAGCCACCATTCTGGTGTTATCCGCATGACCAAATTCCTCCCCCGCAAAAATATCCTTGAGCAAATCCTTTGCCACATTTTTCTTCCCGATTGCAGTAAGGTCCATAAACAGCACCTTTTCGGAAATGAGCCCCAGGTAATCCCTGCAAAGAACCGTGATAGTGTCCGAAAATCCCTTTATTCCGGACTCTGTTACCAGGCGGATGTAAATCTCCTTTTCCTCCTGAGACACCTCCTCCTTATTCCAGAAAACCACCCAGTCGCATAAAAGCTTCAGTCCAAAGCCCGCTCTTAAAAAGTGCTGCAGCATATGAAGGAGCAGCTCATAGGCATGAAAAGCCCCTGTTAGTGCCGGCACCTTCACACCAAAGGAATCCACTGTCGCACAGTGATATTCGCACTCAGGCAGGAGCTCTTCCACATACTTATTCATGGCATTATTATCAAAGGGCTCCGCCATCATAGTATGAAGTTCAATGGGAATATCTGTTTTCTTATAGTTGAAAACAATATGATGAAGTGCTCTCTGCTCTTCCTTCACTTCACAGCCCATCGAAAGAATCAGCTTTTTCGCATCCTCCACCCTGTCCAGATCCAGCAGCAGCAAATCCACATCGCTGGACTTTCTTCTTTCCGGCTTATCATAGTATCTGGCGGTGGCGATACCCTTTAGTACAGCCACGCGAATCCCCGCCTGATTAAAGGCTTCAGCAAGGTTCTTGGTTAAATATATTAGCTGAAAGGCTCTTCTGGTCATCCTGCCGTTCAGCCCCTGAATTTCCTTATAGAGATCAATGGATGTCCAGGCTTCGCTCTTTTCCGCCATTTCCCTGATTTGATTATCCACCAGCTGGGTTATGGAGTGGGCCAGAGTCAGCTGTAAAATTTTATCAAAGGCCGGCGCTTCTTCATAGTGCCTCCTGCTGACCTGACCTGTGAGACTGGACTTAATTGCTTCCAGCACCCAGATTTCCTCAGTCGTCATGCCTTCATACAGAGCCGGCGCTTCGCTCTCATCCTCTGCTTTCACTGAGCGTGCTGCCAGCATTTCCCTACGCTTACCCAGTAGAAACAGAAATTTGGAATACAAGGTCTTGAAGGCCTTTGTTTTTACGGATATCAGAAAATACAGGAGGTTGGTAAACACCGTACAGCAGACAATTCTTAAAAAGAATGCCAGTAAAAGGCCGCCACCTGTCTGTATATCTGTATTGAAAAGCTGAATTCCCGTGTATATTTTATTCTGAACCACTGCCATAAAGAGGGTCAGAAGGGTATAGATAAATAACTTTGCAAAATAATATACAGGAGTTACCTTAAGTCTGTACTTAAAAATGATTACCGGCTCCACCCAGAAGGAGGTGATAAAGGTGGAAATCATCGTACCCAGAAAAATACCTATAATACCGAACCTTATGCCAAGCAGAATAGATACCAGGAGATTTACAACTGCTTCTATCAAAGATACCCAGCGGTCATACTTAAAAAGTCCCATGGAATCCCTGAATACCAGAGCCGGCTGTCTCACTCCCGTCAGATAAAAATTAATACATAAAACTGCAGTAATCATAGGGTCAAAAACATAGGATTTACCGAAGCAAAAGCCTATGAAGGGGTCGATTACCAGGTAAAGCATAATAGCAGCAAAACCGTACATCCACATTCCGGCCAATGCTGATGCGCTATAGACCTTTCTCACATGCTCATTATCCTCGGACACACCAAGATTGCCCACCGAGGCAGTAATTCCTATAAACACCTGATTCAGAACCTGTCTTATGGAGCCTATCACCAGATAGTAGTTGGAATAGCACCCTACAGCTATGGAGGACACCAGCTTGGCCAAAAGAATATTATCTGTATTATTTACTAAGACATTACCGATTTTATGCATCATCATGGAACGTACATTGTTGAAAACGTCCCTTTTTTCTTCTACCGGCAGGGGCTCGACGCTTTTTTCACGTAGGTAGGGGAACATGCGTTCAGCCTTTATGGATACGGAAATATTGTAGCCCAGAGTACAAACGATGAGCGTCACCAGGAAAAGAATAAAATTGCCGGTAGTTAACAGAATCACTATCTGTATTGCATTCTGTAAAAGCAGAAATCCCGTGTGAAAAAGCACATCCACATAGCCCTGCTGACTGGCCTCTATAAGTGTCTTTTTGTAAATCATGAAGTAGGACAGCACGGAATTGGCCAGATACATAAGATAAATAAAGGTGAGCCCCGGAATGTCCGGCTCATCCTTCATAAGATTAGGCAAAAATGGCACTAAAATTAGTCCTGCTACCGCCACTACGCCTGCTACACACCGATAAAAGTAGCGGTAAAGCCGCATCAGCGACTTCTGCTTCTCTATATCCTTGTCGGCGATAGGCTTGTAGAGGGCAAAAGTAATGGCTGTCCCCACTCCCATTTCGGACAGAGCCAGCACATTAAGTATATCCGTAAAAAGGCCGTTAACGCCCACATACTCCGCTGCCAGAGTGTGTGTGAACACAATACGCGTAAAAAAGCCCATCAAAATAGCCAGGATGCGGGCAATTACTGCCACTCCCGTATTTTTAGCCGAGTATTCTGTTCTAGTTCTGGTGTTCGACATTTCTATTTGTCCAGTTCAAAAGAAGAAGGCTCGGGGAAGCTCTTTTCAAAGGCTGCCCCTATGATTTTCCTCGTTTTTTCAAAATCCACTACCTTGGCATCATTTATGCAAATGACCTTTTTCCGGCCATTTTCAATGCACTCGGCGATATTTCTGTCGTCCCGCCCCATTTCCATATAGCTGAAATCACGCTCGATATTGGTGGGCACAAATTTTCCGGAAAGCTTCTGCCACTCCCTGAAAAGATATTGATTAACATCGGTATCGCTCCTGAAACGATTGTGTCCTGTGCGGTCCAAGGCTTCCTTTTCACTTTCCCATACCTCTCTGAAAGTGGACTTAAGGAAGGGTGAAGGGCCGTGCTGGGTATAAAATCCCGTAAAGCGTGGAAAGGTCATTTCCAGCCCGTTATAGACAAAATTCTTTATGGGATAGCCCAGCTTAAAGTAGGATGTCTTCTGAGCCTTCATATTTTTCTTCTTGTCAAAATGAAGGGAAAGAGCGATGGAATTATTGGTAAAAATATGAGTCATGGTGGGATTTGTAGGATTGGCCACCACAGGCTGAAGGGCCAGCATGTCCCTCGGCAGTCCCTTTTCAAAGAAATAATCCGGTCCCACTTCGCAGTTTAAGTACATGTCATCGTTGAAAAATACAAATTTTTCCGACAGCCCCGGAATTCTGTTGATATAGATTTCAATAGCACTGGAATTAAAGGTGGGGAGCACATCTGCAGGCATAAAGTCCGAATGCTTCACGATATTGATTTTCGGATGGTCAGTATTCAGCCAGGCCGGTAAATGGCCTTCCGTAACAAAGTGAATTTTTCGCACCCAGGGAGCGTACTTTTCCACTGCTCTGAACCAGTAGGGCAAAAATCCCCAATCCCGAAAACGCATATCATTATCGTTATATTCATTGTGTGAATAAAAGGCCTTTCTTTTCAGCCATTCCTTATCCGTATCATCCACCCAAAGCACTACAAAATCTATATTTTTCATTTTGCCCCCACAGATTTCCTATTCCTTGTCTAATTTGAAAAGCTCCTGAATAGCCAGTTCATATGGCATATCGGGATTTTGCTCATAGCTGTAGCATATGAAATCTTCATCCTCATAATACACGTTCAAGGTTCTCGGATATAAAATATCAAAGTCCCTCATAATATTCATGGCTCTTGATTCTACAATTATTCTGGTATTCGGGTTTTTGTAGGAATAAGAGTTTACCGGCAGTGTCAGATGGTAATATTCACCGATTTCTTCGTCCTGATCATAGTGGATGGTCTCGTTAGGTCCTGTAGTTACCAGCTTGGTAAATTCGCAGATATCCTGACTTCTTTTCCCGTCGGCCAGCCACATAGGCACCTGTGGAAAATGCTTCTGGACGTAATGAAGAGGGTGTTTTTCTATGAAAATATACACCTTTTCCGTAGACAGCTTATAGCTCTTTGACATAGCCTCGTTGATAAAATGCACCAGCTCCTCGTGATAGCCGTGACCCGCCACCTGCCAGGTTTCGTCTACAGGAGACACTATGGTGTAGTGCTCCCGCTCGTTTTCCTGCATTATCTTCACGGTAGTGTTGACTGCGCTTGTGTATCTGGTAAGCTCAAAGAAGAGAGAGCCGTGAAAATATCCGCTGACGACAACTATGACAATACTTCCTGCTGCTACAGCCATTGCGATAAATCCATCTCCCTTGTCCTTCAGGTAGAGATTAAGGGCACCGAATATAATATCCAAAGGAATCAGCAATACCAGAATGTTAAAAATAGTAGCATAATACCCCAGTCTCTTATACTCGACCAACTGAGGAAGTCCGATTATTCCGGGCATTACCATAAGCATGATATTTAAAAGCATCAGGATTATTCCGAAGTAAGGCCATATAGCAATGCTTTCTCCTTTTTCCTTTCCCTTCTTTTTTCGCACGCTACCCACAATCAGAGTAATCATTCCCGCTATCAGTACACAGGCGATTGCCACTCCTGCCGCAGTCAGGAAAAAGAAGGTTGTTTGGGAACTAAAGTTTGTGCCGTAATTTTGCTTTACGAACAGCTCCGGTATCTGCTGTAATTTTTCCAGCAGACTGTCAGCCTGTCCCGGCTCCGATACTCCCGGAAGCGGAGTCGGTGTAGGTGTATGAGTTATATTGGTGCCATCGTTGTATTTGTCACCGTTAATAACCTTCATGGCCCATCCGATGGAATTCTGAAAAACATTACCGGTAGCCAGCGCTATCAGCATTGGAGCCACAGCAAGAGCTACTGAAATTGCTACTACGCTTGCCAGCTTACTTAAGTTCTTCCAGTAAAATACCTCCTTGAAATATACAGGTACTACTGCCAAGCAGATGAAAAAGGCAATAATAGTACAGTAGAAATGAGCAGATATGGTGACAAAGAGTGCCAATCCGAATAAAATCAGATTTTCATCCTTGTAAAAGTCTCTGAATTTTGTCTCCTTACCGCTTATTTTCGTACTTTTAAGAAAACGAATAAGGAAAACCGGGCATAAAAGTGTGGCGGCTGCCGCAAATTCCTGGGGCAGACTGCACTGAAGTCGGGAGAAGGCAAACAGGGTGTCTGCAGTGTCCTGACCCATAACAAGGAAAAGCAGCAGAGCCATAAGGCCTGAATATCTCCAGTTGAATAATTCCTTACCCAAGAGAAAAATTGCCAGGAAAAACAGGGTAATATTTATGGTCTGCATAAAGAGCAGAATGGAATAGACGGATATACCAAAGCAGGCGTTTAAGAGATAAACAAAGGTATGCATACCCTCAGGATAAATACCGGAGCCAAAGACCTTACCATCCTGCAGCTGGGCTATCCACTGGTGGTGGACATAGATATCACTGAAGCCGTAGGATGGACTCTCGAATACACCCGCACTGTAATAGATTACACCGTAGATAATAGCTATAACTAAAAGAATATATAATACATAGTGGTCCACCATTCTGCGGTCCACCCTGCTTTTGCTTTCCTTTACCACCTTACCGGTATTTTTAGCCATATTACTGCCCAGACTCTTAACACCGTACCCGCCGGTCAGAAAGGCCAGTATGCGCTTAAAAGTGTGCACTCCGTTTTCTTTGACAAAGGGTACAACAATGCTTAGAATGAGGCCTCCCCAGAATATAATTCTTACCGGCCATGGGTTCAGAATATGACATAAGCCCATCAGTAAAACAAGCAAGTTGGAGGCAAATACCATAAAGAGCGAATCGAAGCAGATTCGCATGGTCAGGGTGCGTCCATTAAGGAACTTACGAAACACTATTTCCGGCCAGACAAACATGGTAACGCCATAAGCCAACAACACCAGAATATATTCTTTTACCCAATACATTATATTCATGCCTGCTCCTTTTCTTTTAGGTATTCATTAAATTGTACCCAGAAAAACCTGCCCGCTTTCATCACATTCATTGGAAAAATGCACAGGTGCGTCATCACATCTTCTTTTTGCACAAATGTATATTTTGCGCTCGGCATACTGAAGTCCGGCTAAGTCGCTCCTTTTTATATCCAGGTTAAAAACTCTCTTCTCACCCGGCATCACATAGTCCAGTCGTTCCTTATTTTCTATCACCAGAGTCCCGATTTTGTAGTAAACCTCTGCACTGCGATACATAGGTGCAAAGCCCTTATTTTCAATAGTTATACTTAAATGCACCTTGCTCTTGTCAGATCTTCTTCTGAAAATCCTGCGTCCGTCACTCACCCTGCTTATTACGAATCTGTAGCCCATATGAGCCCCGATATAATCATACATGGAAACCAGCATCCATTTTCCCGGGAAACCGGTCTTCTTCTGAGCCCAATAATCCAGAAGTTGCCGGTCATACAGGGAATTCAGATAGGTAATTTTCATCTGTTTTAATATATTTATTGTGTCTGTATTGCTGAAATATTTGGTGTAGGTCGGCCCCCACACCACTTCACCGCCTACAGGGAATTGCCTTCCCACACGGCTTATGTAGTTCAGCTCTTTGGCCCTGCTGCGTCTGCCCATATCGTCTTCGCCACGTTTTTTGACCTGTCCGAAGGTCCCCATATCGGTCTCCGAAGACATAATAGCATCATCAAAAAGGCCCATGTGCTTCATTTTGGTCTTTCTGTACTGGGCCGGTGTTCTTACAGACAGATAGGTATTCCCCTTAAATGCAGCCTGGTATATAGTCAGAAGCTTCTTCACATCCTTAAGCTCCTTATCCAGGGTAAAACGGCTGTCATGCAGCTCTCCCCAGGCCCCCACGCCTGCTCCCTGCATTATAAAAAGACCGTATTCGCTGAAAATTCTGGCAAGAGCTCCCGCATGATCCTCTACCTCAAAGTAAAAGGAGGGTTCTGCCTCTATGGCCCTTCCCATTCTGTCGTAGGTAGGCCTTACTATGATGTCCTTCCCCTGTCCTTTAAAAAATTCCAGCAGCTCTCTGATTTCCTTTTTGGCGCTGTCATCCAGCGGCCTGTCTTTATATGCTCCGATATCAAGTAAAATAAGAGACAGACTTTCAGAAGCGTCTAAAGCATTTAAGAACGCCTCTATTTTCTGTCCCCTCCCTACCCTGAAGGGGTATATCTGGTACCAGCCCCTGTCAGGATTCTTCGTATTTGTAACTGTCTCTTTTATTTTTGCAGCCTTAAAAATCATAAATCCTTAATCCATTCCGGTCTCTGCATGAAAAAACTTAATTCTTATCTCAACAGCCAGAATACAGAACATCATCCTGATCATGTAGAAAAAAGGCTTAATTCCGGAATGCATGCTAACACCACTGGTTCTCATATGCATAATTGCCGGTATTTCCACTACATTGAAGCCCAAAAGAATCATTTGCATTATCATATTGGCATCAGGGTATCTTTCGTCAAAATGATTGTATCCCTGATAATAGTTAAAGGCTCTGCAGGACAGGCCCTGAAGGCCCGATGTGGGGTCTGTAATGGTCTTTTTGGTTGCTCTTCTTATCTGATGCGAGAAAAGCTTCATGGCCATTCTGCGCACCTTGCCGCAACGGTATTTTTTGGCCCCCGGCAGGAATCTGGAGCCGATTACAATATCAGCCATTTTCCCTGTAGCGTCCGGCGTAATTAAGGCCTTATAAATAGTCTCGATATTGCAGGGGTCATGCTGGCCATCCGCATCCATCTGAATAACATATTTATAATTATGCCGAGCGGCATACTTATAGCCGGTCTGCAGCCCACAACCGTATCCCATGTTAAAAACCAGATTCACTACGTCGAAGCCGTACTGCCTTACCACCTCAGCCGTATTGTCCGTGGAGGCGTCGTTTATCACCAGCACATCAAATGGCACGCTCTTTCTGATTTCCTGTAATGTCTTTAACACACCACCAATATTTTTTTCTTCGTTAAAAGCAGGTATTATTATCAATACCTCTTTGCTACCAGTCTCCAAGTTTTTCCCCATCCAATAAAGTGATAAGCTTATTAATATCAGTATTGTCTCTTGAAAAATCTCTATCTGCTTCCGTTTCAACTTCCTTACTGAAGCGTGTCTGCATGTCCTTGTCCTTGTAAAGAGCCAAAATTCCGTCCACTATCCTGTTGGATTTGAAGTGTACCAGAAGGCCGTTCTTGTTATTCTCGACCTGTTCACGATTACCGGGCACATCCGAAATTACCAGAGGCTTACCAAGTATCTTGGCCTCCTGTATCGCTATGCTTTTCCCCTCGTAAGCAGAGCAATGGACATATATGTCAGCCTGCTTTATGTAAGGATATGGATTGTCCACGGCCCCGGGCATAAGAAAGCAATCGGCTACCCCGGCCGCCTTGATTTTATCGCTCAGCTGCTGTCTTTCCTCGCCTTCGCCCAGCAGGAGCCATTTAAAATCTATGCCCTTTTGGCGTAAAAGACCTGCCGCCAGAATGCTTTTTTCCCAGTTTTTCTGCCTGGTAAGACGCCCTACCGTAAGCAGCCTCAGCCCCTTGTATTCAGGATCGAAATAGCTCTTAAGCTTCTCCGGAACGGCGATTTTTTCCTCGGCCTTTTTCCTGATAAGCTCAGTATTCAGGATATTTCTAAAGATGTCTGTATACCTGTACAATTCCGGATGAATCTTGATAAAGCTGCTTCTGACTTCCTCAGATACGCAGAAAACCTTATCAAAGGCGGAATATGAATCCAAATCCAGTTCCCTCGTGTAGCCGGCCTTTTCATAGTCTACATGGACAAATGCCACCTTTTTATCTGCATTCACCCTGTCAGCTACATAGTAGGAGGATCCTCCCTCCAAAAATGCCACTGCCAGATCGTAATGTGCCTCCTGAAGAGGCGCCGTATCACTTAAGACCCGCCACAGAAGCTTGTCTTTTCTTACTTTTCCGGCTTTTTTCATTAGGGAATAATTCTTTAGAAGGTATTTCCCGTCCTTTATAATTCCACCCTTCAGGAAAAGGGCCTTAAGAACGGTTCTTTGCAGCACCCTCATGCCTTCAGCCGAGTTTACCGGAGTCTTATTTATTTTCTTATTAAGGACCCTTACCCCCTCCGGCAAATCCGTCAGCATTTCTCCCTGAGCGGTAAGCACCAGAAGATCGATTTCCAGATCCTTTGGCATCTCATAGAGGAGATTTAAGAAGCTAACCTCAGCTCCTGCTCGTCCCATGGTATTTATAACGAATAAAACCCGGCTCATAGCCACTCCCCCTGTTTATTTATCTGCTTCGAGTTCTTTGATTTTTTTCTCTAATTCCTCTTTTTCAGCTACCAGAATGGATAGCTGAGTCGCCAGTTCCGTGGTCCTTCTGGACACCTCCGACAGCTTGCTGCTTATGAAATATATGCAGAAAAGACCGCATCCCACCAGCATTATAAGGATAATCAGACCGGTCCAGGACATATAATTAGTCCAACCTACAGGCCTAAGTAAAATCCCAGCCAGTATTACCAGCACTGCAATCAGAGCCCAAACCAGACAGAAGGTCTCAGTCATTTTTCTTTTTGCCAGTGATACTACCGATACTGATAAAAGAAAGGCTCCGGTTACAATCATAATGATTTGTAATGCAAGTCCAGCCATATTATCTCCGCTTACCTCCGCTTACCTACTCTGCCAAATCTTTTCGATTATCTTCTGTTAATGCTCTCTATCGCATATACCTTGTCGGAAGGACGTCTTCCACGGCCACGCTGCATGATGGAGCCCTCGCAGAAGACATGGTAATCCAGCTTCTTTTCCAGAATTCTGATACGTGTATAGGCCACGCACCATCCCGCGAAAGCACCTGCCACCAGGCCGATACCGTACCACATAGGTGTGAGATGAGTAGCCAGTACGGATAGGCCTCCTGTTACCAGCAGGAAAGTCATCGCAGTAAGAAGTGCTCCTGTCAGATCGTTAAAGTAGTAAAGGAAAATAATCGTTGCATACATGATGAAAAGGATAAAGTAGCCCCCTGCCAGACTTGGATAAATCTGCAGTACAAGTCCTCCCATTCCAAAGTATGGAAGGGCAAACATAAATACAAAGAAAAGGGCTGTAGATACTATGAACTGTACACGAACCAGGTGCATAAGCTCATCGAAAAGCTGGCGGAACATACGCTCCTTGCCATTTCTTATATCCATTCCTCTGCCACCGATTACCGCCTCTGTATAGCTCTTATATTTTTCATGGAAATTCATTTCCACGCCGGTGATGAAGATAACCGATGAGCTGATGTTGGTAAACATTGCTATACATGTAGCCAGGTCATAGCTGGTAAAGCATACGAAGGAATTGGCTACAATAGTATGATCCGGTGTGGTCCAGAAAATAAAATTGTGCATGTAGAGACCAAGTGTGTAGATAAAATTCGTAAGAATCAGCTGCCAGTTTTTCCCGAAGAAGGCAAAAATATCCGCAAATTTACCTGAAGACTTGGTGAAGTAGCTTCTGAGCAGCGAAAACTCCAGCGCTGCGATAAGGAGGAAACCGATTGCCAGAGAAGAAAGCATGGCATAGGTCTCTTCCACTCCCATGGCTTTCGTCAAAATCAGTGAAAGCACTACAGTAACAGTCATACCGATCAGGAAGAAGAGGGACTCCTGTCTGAAGGCCTTACAGATAGACAGATAAAGCATGGAATAAAAGACCAGCGATAAGGCCATAAAGCAGAAGAAGGACATCATTACAAATGATATCTGCACCTTACCTACCAGGTATTCTCTGATGAAAAAGGGAACAGACACCAGAAGATTAATCACTAAGTTAATGAGAAGGCCCACATAATAGCAGGGCATAATGTCTTCATACTTTTCCTTGTAAATCACATCCGAAAGGTATCTGGACAGCACAGCATTCAGGGGCGATCCACAAAGGAGAGCGAATATAAATATATACAGAACCGTACAGGAAAACAGCTCTCTGGAAAAATATTCAAGGGAATTGAAGCCCAATAGCCACTGCATAAGTATAACTGCACCAATAACCAAAATCATGGGCGCTATGGTTACTACGATGGAGTATCCAAAGCCTACCAGATTGGTGGTAACTGTATTTTTTGAATATATTCGATTAAGTCTGATACCTATTCCGGCCATAAAGCCTCCTATAAACGTGAATCAATTTTTAAAATTCTTGTCGTATATTTCTTCGTAAAGAGTATTGTATTTTGCTCTCATGGTGTTGACATCGAAGGATGCATTGACACGCTTTCTGCCGGCCTCGCCCATTTTTTCACGGGTTTCCTTGTCGGTAGCCAGCGTAATCATAGCGTCTGCAATCTCATCTATGTTCATGATATGTGTAATAATACCGGCAGGTCCAAAATCATCGCTGCCGCCTAAGATCATTTCCTTACAGTTACCTACATCCGTGGAAATAGCAGGTATGCCTGCGGCAAAGCCCTCCAGAATAGTAAGCGGCTGGCCCTCAGAAATAGAGGTAAGAATGGTAAAATCCATTCGGCCTATATAGTCCTTGGTATCCACCGTACCTGTGAAATGAACATCTCGAAGGCCCATAAGCTCTACCATCTCCAAGCATTCTTCCGCATATTCAGAATCTTCCTCCAGAGGGCCTATAATCCAGAGGTGGAGCTTTTCCACCTTTTGCTTGGCGTAGGCAAAGGCCTGAATCAGAGTCTTAACGTCCTTAATGGGAGCCACACGAAGAATAGCGCCCACATTGATAACGCCCTCCTCCAATTCCTTCTCTGTCTTTCCGGGAATATCCGAGAAACGGTCTATATAAATACCATTGCCAATAACAACAGTCTTGTCAGCACTACAACCGTTTTCTATCTGAAGCTCTCTGGCATGCTCATAAAGCGAAGTCACCTTATCTGCCTTTTCATATGCCAGACGACTCATTTTACGGAACTGATCAATCCAGATGTCCTTGTAAACACCGGATACCCAGGCTGCCTTGATGATTTCCTCTTCTCTCTCACGGGTATAGATACCGTGCTCGGAAACCAGAAGTCCGCACTCATCCTTATACTTGGCCATACCGCCCAGTACACCTGCATAGCCTGTGGCAACGCAGTGGTAAATATTGGCCTTGGGCAGCTTTGTCTTCAGAATCAGGAAAAATGGCAGGTAAATGGATCTCATGGTCCATAAGAAGTCCGAGAAAACTATAAGTGAATATTTACTGTCGTAAACATCCTTTACAGCCTCTAAGAAATCCTCTCCCATAAGCAGGTCGTCTACCGAGAATTTATGATTCTGGAAGAGATCAAAGAGAGTATCCCAATCTATATCATTGTTCATTATCAGATTTCTAAGGGCTGTACGCTGCTTCGCACTCAGCTTAATTTTTCTGGTGGCGTTGGACTTCTTTTCCCAGTCAAAATCATTGAGGTAAGTCTCATAAACAGCTGTAACGTTTTCCGGAAGTTCAAGCTTAAATTTAGCTCGCTGACTTCTGTCGGAAACAATGGCCATTACGATGAATTCCACATTGGGAAAAGCCTTTATCATACTGTTAATCCAGCCGGAAACACCACCTACAGCATAAGGGTAGCAGCCTTCCGCTATAATGCAAACTCTCATTTTTGCTCCTATTCCACTGTGATTTCTACTGTCTGATTATTTGTAATCGTAATAAGATATGCATCCTTTTCCAGGAAAACAAAGGAAGCATTCTTAATGTCGGAGATAACTTCTCCGTGAGTGCGAAGAAGGAAATATCCCGGTTCTGCACCTGTAACTGTAATGGTCCTGCCCTTTCTGCTGCAGGCTGCGGTATTCTTAAGGTATGCTGAAGTACGCACAGCAGCTTCAGAGGCTGTTACCATATCAAATTTGGAAATTTTACTCCAATAGTCGGTAAGGAAACCTGAAATATTTTCAGAAAAAATCTGCCACTGGTCCTCACTGTACTCAGGTCTCAGAATTCTCTTCATATCGATCAGGTTGTTGTTATAGCCCATGGCTGTGGCCAGACTTCTGGTCTCAAAATCAGCCTTATAGCTGTAAACACTGGCATCCTGAGTCACTGCATTGATTATGAATGAGCCTGCTGCATCTACGTAGTCGCAGTCTGCACGATCTTTAAGAGTCAGAGCATAAAGCTTGCTGTTTATATCCTGCATAGTCTGAATATCGCCGGCTTTAAGAGTCTCCAGATAAATCGATGTGAAATCATAATTATTGCCGGAGCCCTTATAGAAGGCAAAATCCTCAGTCAGCTTATTTTTCAGAGTATCGTTAACGGAATTCCCGGACATAGCAGCTTCTGCGGATATCTCTCTCATTTCACGAAGGAAGAAGGAGAAATTGGTCTGAATGGGATTTTCTGTATTTTTATCAAGCTTGGTATTAAAGAAGCAGGTAAAAGGCAGGTTTCCTCTCTTGGAAAAGCTCATAAGTCTCGGCCAGATGATTTCCTTTACCAGAGACTGAGTGGTACGGCTGTAAATACTCTTTATTACTTCGCTGTTTTCCTCTGAAAGAAGGGCAAAATCAGCCACTGTAAAAACATTTGCGTTGACAACAGGACTGAAGCTGAAATCGGAAGCCTCGTAGATACATGCTTCCATTACACCCTGAATGCTCTTGTCTCCTGTGTAATCATCGAATATAACAAAAGCTACAGACTTGTCTGTAACTGCTCTCCAGATAAGAGCGGGGCTGTCCTGCTGCACCAGACCTGTGTCGTCAGTAAGAGCCGACATGTAGGTCTTGCTGCCTTTTCCGGGGATAATCCATGGGATATCCCGAGTAAAATCCATATACTTCTTTTCTTCATCCTTTTCAGGGAAATAACGCTTTTCGCCCCCCAATAAGAAGCCTGAGAAAAGGTAGGTACCGGTAACCGAAGCAGCTGCATCCTTAATCTCGGATACGCCCATAAGCCTTCTGAGGTCGCCGTTTTCCTTCATTAAAGCCTTGTCAGGAAAGCCTGCGAAAATCAGAACCACACCTTTTTTAGCCTGACTATCCAATTCTGATATTACGGTCGCATCCAGGCTCTTGGAATCCACTACGATTATAGCGGGATCATCCTCGGTGAAATTCTTCTTGGTATATCTGCACCAGGCGGCTACGCTGTCCCTTAAGCCGGCGCTTTTTCCCATATATCCGACCTTGACGGCATTTATGTCTCTTTCATTGTCCTTATGTACTATAGGGGTTACTTTTGCATGATTGTTGTTATTGTAATCCCGGTCGCTGCTCTTTACTATTTCAGAAAACATGAACATAAAGAACAGCACGAGCATCATGGCTGTTATGCTCAGGAAATATTTTCTTGACGCCATACCGATCCCCCGTGTTAATTATTAAATACTCTAAGAAGTTCCAATGTCTCATTATCAATAACGATAGGAGAAGCCTTGAGCTGGCGAACCACCTCGAAAAAGCGCTCCTTCTGACCATCATTGAAGAAAAGCTTAAGCTGTACCGTGTAGGTAGCCAGCTCATCCGGATAGTAGAATTTCATTCTTTCGGCCCACTTAAGTGCTGTCTCATACTCTGCTATTTCTATCAGTCTGAGAGTAACACTTTCCATAGCCGTCGATGACATCTCTGCCGCATCCTCTTCGTAGAAAATCTCACATATCTCGTCCATGATATGCACGAAGCTTTTCTGCTCCATATCGGTAAAAACCTTCTGAGCCAGAATCTGATTCATATAATCAATAAAAGCCTCTATGTATGATGTCTCGCCTACACCGTTTTCTCTGATGTAATCTGTAGACTTACGCACATTGTCCCTGAATTTGGAGAGCTCCTCCTGCAATACGCTCGCCGCATAATGAGAGGTCTCCGAGTCTGATGAATTAAGAGCAATGGAAATTACCGAAAGGAGTTTTTGAACATCACCCTTTACCACGTTCATCATAAGTCCGCGAAGGTCCTTTTCACCGGTTACTTCAATAGCTTCCTCCAGAGGCACCATATTGGCCTCGTTGTTTTCATCTGCTCTTACGAAGGTCTTTACACGTTCCTTGGAGAAAATAACATCCGCCAGATCCACCGGTCTGGAGAAAATAATATGCTGAAAAATGAAGGACATCAGGAAAAACAGCGGGCCTACCATAGGGCAGATCAGCATGATGAATGCCTTCATAAAACCATTTCTACGCCCGGTAAAAATGTTAAAAAGCAGAAATACAAGGGACGCGATGGTATTGATAATTAAAATGTATATCAAACGCTCCATTTATTCCTCCACGGCTTCTGTTTCCACGCCTGCAGCTCTCAGTCTGTTGGTAACAATCGAAAGATCTGAAGATTCGGTATTGGGCAGAAGCAGATATACTGTTTCATCCAAAATGCCGATGTAGTCTGTATTTCTTAAGAGCTTTGAAACCTTTTCCACATAGGCTTTCTGGTCTTCTCCCACATTGGTACAGGTAAGAAGGAGACATTCCGTAAGTCCCTTGGCACCTGCCGCCAGATATGCCTTCTTTAATGATGAAAAAGCCTCCGGCTCCAGCGCTCTGGTGCCTGCAATATATCTCTTTTCTTCCAGCGCCTCCAGGTATCTGGTGGATCTTACTACTGCGTTTTGGATAAGTGCTCCGATTACCACCAGCTGGTTGGCCTGGCCCAGAGTCATATTCTCCCACGGGATGCTCCAAATCATGATAATCAGCTGCATTCTGCCACTGTCATCATATACTGCACTGGCCATAAGCGGGTATCTGTCATCCAGTTTTCTGTTGATAAATACCTTTCTGTCCTTAAGTGTCTCTGTCATTTCACCCATAGCAGAGTACTTGATAGAGTTACCCAGTACCTGCGCCTTCTTGGAGGTGAAGGAGAAGAGACGGGCGTAATCACTGTTGGAAACAGTGTAGATAGCTATATCGCGGCTCTTGGTAAGCTTACTTACCATGTCGGCAGCATAGAAGAGAACTTCCTCCGGAGAGTACTGGTTAAGAGCCGATGTAATGGAATAAATCTTACCTACAGAGTCTGACTGATTAACAATCTGAGTCTCCAGGGCATCCTTAACACGCACATTGGAGGTATTGATATCCTTCATGTCGGCAAGCTGCATATTGTAGAATATACTTTCTGCCTCGTGCTCCTTTTTCACCTTGTCGATACGGTCATGCAAATAGCCTACTGACAGGCCCAGGATGAAGATTTCCGCAATCCAGATGTAGGTAGAGGTATCCACCAGCACATCGGTTCCGCTTCTTAGATAAGCGTTCAGCGAATAATATCCCACCATAGACAGTACACCTGACAAAATAGCCTGATTCTGACCATAAATCATAGCAAAAATCAGTACATAAATCAGGAAAAGATCTATACGCTGTAGGAAGGCTGTGTCCCTAAGCGCAAAGGAAAGCACCATAGCCAGAACAAAGCCTATGATATTTTCCACGAAAGGCACGATTATTGCTGCAGCCTTGCCGAAGCCTTTTATACGGTTCTCCTTTTTCTGGCTGCGGCTTTCGTCCTCAAGATACTCAAATTTATTTTTCTTTACCTGCTCAATTACACGCTTTAATACAGGAATCAGATCGCAGAAAAATGTTTCGCCGAACTCATTCTCAAACAAAGTACCGTCCAGCTTGCAGCGCTTTTCAGGGCCTTCAAGTGTAACAATCTCAAGTCGGATCGTAGCCATGTCGTTCTGTGAGCCA
>JAZUHR010000128.1:0-23829 GCA_045641825.1 Lachnospiraceae bacterium | reverse complement strand
GATATGGTGTCTGCACGCATTCGTTCGGAATATCCCAAGGATCCTGTAATAGAGGGATATATCGGGGTATTTGTAGACGGAAAGTACACCGGCAGAATAGCTTTATCTGAGACAGAGGCTGATTACGAGATCTATAGGGGCGAGAGAGGAAAGAAGGTAATTCGTATAGTAAGACTCTCTGAGACCAATTTCGGTAAGGTGGGTATTATCGACATAGAGGCGAATGGAGAAATCAGACCTACGCCTTATAAGCCTTTTAAAATGGAGGTGATCGGAGATTCCATCACCTGCGGGTACGGTGTCGAGGCAGCGGAGGCCACAATTCCTTTTTCCACGGCCACCGAGAATCCTACTCTGGCTTATGCCTACCTGGCAGCGGAAGACCTGTCAGCAGACCTTCACTTGGTATCCTGGAGCGGAAACGGACTTATCAGCCAGTGGATTCCACCGGAAAAGGACGAGCCGGAGACCACATCGCCTCTTATGTATGCGGTTTACAATAAGACTGATATAGCCGGCTATAAATTTATGGGACAGGATGAGGCGGAGGATTTCGACTTTACTTCTTTTCTTCCGCAGGTAGTGGTAATAAATCTGGGTACCAATGATTTCAGCTATACCAGAGGAAAGGCAGACAGAATTGCAGCCTATAAAAAGGCTTACAAGGAGCTGCTCACCTGTATCAGAGACCATCGTCCGGATGCGCATATATTCTGTACTCTGGGAGTAATGGGACAGGATTTGGATAGTACTGTGGCTGAAATAGTGGCAGAAGCCGGTGATGACAGGATTCATTTCCTGGAATATGCTGAGCATATGGGAGAGACAGACAGGGGCTCCGACTGGCATCCATGCAAGGCCTGCCAGAGAAAAATGGCGGATTTGCTGGTGAAGACAATCAAGGAGAAGGTCGGGATGTAAGCCTGTTTGGCATACAAGGAGAAAGGACAAAATATGGACAAAATAGCAAGTTTTCAGATGAATCATCTTAATCTTTTCCCGGGATTATACGTATCCAGAAGGGACCAGCAGGGTGATACCGTGGTAACATCCTTCGATATGAGATTTACAGCGCCCAATCGCGAGCCGGTTATGGATGTGCCGGCGCTTCATACCCTGGAGCACATGGGTGCCACATTTTTACGTAATTCACGCATGAAGGACAGCGTAGTATATTTCGGACCTATGGGATGCCGTACAGGCTGCTATCTGCTTATGTTTGGAGACCTGGAGCCTGCCGATATTTATGATCTGGTGGTGGAAATGTGTGATTTTATCCTGGCCTTCGAGGGAGAGATTCCGGGCGCCAAGCCTTCGGAATGCGGCAATTACAGCGAGCAGAATCTGAATATGTGCAAATTCTATGTAGAGCGCTATAAAAAGGAACTGGTGGAAAATAAGAGATTTGTTTACCCGGAATAATAAAAGGATATTGTATTATATATGAGACTCAGAAGAATAAAGGGCGCCGATGAAATGGTGCAGAACAGTCCTTTTGTCATAAAGGACGTCAAGGAAAAAAAGGGACAGTGGAAGGCTTTTTTCGGAAACGATAAGCCTCTTCATGTTGAGATTGGTATGGGAAAGGGGAAGTTCCTGACTACCCTGGCCATGCAGAATCCGGATATAAATTATCTGGGGATGGAGAGATACACAAGCGTCCTGATTAAGGGTATCGCGAAGCTGTGCGCAGAGCAGGAAGCAGGCACGGATACAGCAAATATCAGACTTATGTGCGAGGACGCTGCTGAAATTCCGGAGATGTTTGCGCCTGACGAGCTGGACAGGATTTATCTGAATTTTTCGGATCCCTGGCCCAAGGAAAGACATGCGGAGCGCAGACTTACCAGCAAGACTTTTTTGAATAAGTACCGCCAGGTGCTGAAAAAAGAAGGAGAACTGATATTTAAGACAGACAATCGCGGACTTTTTGATTTCTCGGTGGAAACCATAAAAGAGGCCGGCTGGCAGTTGATTTCCTGTACCTATGATCTGCATCACAGCGAATTTGTTGAAGGCAATGTGATGACGGAATACGAAGAGAAATTTTCAAGCATGGGAAATCCTATCTGCAGACTAGTAGCGAAGAAACCGGTGGAAGGCTAAGTGTAAGTTATGGGCATATATTCATCTGCCAAAAGAATAGTAGGCATAGTGCTGGCGCTGGGGGTAATACTTGGTAGCGCCTATTTTGCCATACCGCAAAATGCGTATGCGGACCCGGAGAACTCAGCAGGAACAGAAGAAGCGAATTGGCCGGAAAATCCTGAAGTGAAGGCACCTGCAGCGATTCTTATGGATCTGACTACAGGTACGGTCCTGTACAGAAAAAACGATCAGGAGGCCATGTATCCTGCCAGTACCACCAAAATCATGTCGGTGCTCCTAGCCATAGAGCAGTGTCCATTGTCTGATGTGGTTACCATGTCGAATGCTGCCATTACCTCCGTGGGCTGGGATAGCTCTCGTATAGGTGTGGTGACAGGCGAAGAATTGTCTATGGAGAACTGCCTCTATTCCATACTGCTGGCATCTGCCAACGAGGTCTGCTATGCCGTGGCAGAACACGTGGCCGGCGGAAATGTGCAGGATTTCATCGGAATGATGAACCGTCGTGCAGCGGATTTGGGCTGCGTGAATACTAATTTTACCAATCCTCACGGACTTCATGATGATAAGCATTATACCTGCGCCTACGATCTGGCGCTTATCATGAAAAAATGTGTGGAATATACCACTTTTTGCCGAATATCCAACAATCATTATTGCGAGATACCGCCTACCAATAAGACAAAAGAAGCCCGGGTACTGGCCCAGACTCATCAGATTCTCAGGAAAAAAATAAAGTATCAGGGCGTGTATGCCGGGAAGACCGGACACACCGATGAAGCCGGAAACTGTCTGGTGACAGTAGCCGAGAGAGACGGACTGAATCTGGTATGCGTAGTCATGGGTGAAAAAGTGTCGGATGACTGCTACAAAGACACGATGGCATTGTTTGACTATGGTTTTAATAATTTCGAGTATATAAATTACGGCGGCTCCAATACAGAAGAAGGCGGAAGTGCCTTTCCTTCGCTGTTTTCCGACGAAGAAGCCTTCACGAATAAGAAGGAGACAGTTCTGAGTCTTTCTGAAGCCATGATAATGCTTCCCAAGGGGGCAGACACCAAAAGGGTGGTCAATAAGTGTAAACTTTCGGAGCTTATTCGAATAGAAATCGGGAAAAATGTCATAGGGCGGGCTGAATTCTACTATGAAAACATCAGAGTGGGCGAAACCGACATTATTTATACCAGTGATACCTATGAAGTTCTGGATGCGGCAGCGGATTATTATGACAGACTTTTCGGGACGGAAGCATTCGACGAAGAGGAGTATAAGAGGCTGCAGGGAATCCTGCCGGAACTCCCTGAGGAGAAAAAGGATTTAAGACCTACCATCATCGGAATTACCGTGGCAATTCTCTTTTTCATCGCAGGAATTTTCCTTGTAATTCGAAGAAGTCTAAGAAAAAGATAGTCGTATCTAAAGAAAAAGATAGTCGAATCCTAAGAAAAAGATGGTTGTAACCTAAGAAAAAATTAGCACATCAATAGCAAAAGGCGCCTGAAACCCTGTATTTATGCAGGGTTTCGGGCTGTCAAAAAAATATAAAAAACTTTTTAAAAAAAGTGTTGACAAACTTGTTTCTCAGTAGTACAATACGTCTTGCGTTTTGAAACAAAGCGAATGCGTCACTAGCTCAGCTGGTAGAGCACCTGACTCTTAATCAGGGTGTCCAGGGTTCGAGCCCCTGGTGACGCACTAAACAGGCACTGACTTTGGTACGAAGTACTGGGGTCGGTGTTTTTTTACTTTATAGGCCTTTTTCTTGCTGCACACAGTAGCCGTTCTCATCAGGAGGATAAAATGCATAGTATATTAACGTATGTAAAATTCAGAAAAGACATAAGCTTTCGACAGATGGCTTTCAATGATGCTGACGCACTGGCTTTTTCCTGCCTGTCTTATTTGGACTATACGAATATTGCGGAGGACAGGTGCAGCATTCAGGAGGTAGCTGCAAAGTACAGGGCGGAAAAGCTCAGTCAGAATCCTGATTATTTATTTGACGTGAAGGAGGAGCTTCTGCTGGAGATGGCTGACAGTAAGCGCTACAAGGGTGTCTCCATAGCCAATTATGTGAAGGAAATAAGCGAAGAGCTGGAAATGACCCACTATGCCTGCACCTTTTATCTGAATCCCTTTGAGGCTATCGTGACTTTTCCGGGGACGGATGACAGTCTGCTTTCCTGGAAGGAGAATTTCGTATATCTCTATGAGATTCCGGCTCCGGGGCAGGAGAGAGCCCTGGCCTATCTTACGGAGGTGTTGAAGCGTCCATTCCTTAAGGTGAGGGTAGTAGGTCATTCCAAGGGCGGTACGCTGTCTGCTTATGCGGCTATGAATGCAGATCCTAAATTGCAGAAGAAAATCAGGGATATTTACCTCCTGGATGCGCCGGGCTTCGTTTACGACGCCAATGAATTGCCGGGCTTTAGGGCTATTAAGGACAAAATCAGAAGCTACGTACCGAAGGACTGTGTGGTGGGCAAGCTTTTTACCATACCCTACGGCGAGCCTATAGTGATTACAAGCTTTAAGGAGAAATTCGATCAGCACGAGCTGACCCACTGGAATACCACTCCTTTCGGCATCGAGAGGACTGACCGTACCTCGGATTTCAGTGACAGAAATGCCATTATCATAAATAATCTGGTGGCA
Organism: Lachnospiraceae bacterium; assembly: GCA_045641825.1. GTDB lineage: Bacteria > Bacillota > Clostridia > Lachnospirales > Lachnospiraceae > RGIG3528. The sequence continues at coordinate 19,062 of JAZUHR010000128.1, read as the reverse complement.
TCAGTGGCGCCTGAAAAGAGAAAGATAGCGGTGGATGAGCTCTTTGACCTCTTTTTCAAAAATAATATTACAAAAATCGAAGAACTGAATAATATGAATTTTGTGAACGGAGTGAAGCTGGTGCTGTCCTATCCCAAGCTCTCTGTCGATACCAAGAATCTCATGACTACGCTGCTTAAGGAAATGAAGCAGTAAATCGGTTCGGGCTTACCGTAAACTATAAAGAAATTTTAGTGACACTATAGCTTAATTATGATATTCTTAAGAGTAGCAGAAACTTATGAAGGGGCACTTCTATGGGGATAATTTATACAGTTATGGGAAAAAGCGCTACCGGTAAGGACACAGTCTACAAAAACCTGGTGGCGGACAATAGATTTTTGCAGGTAGTTCTCTATACTACCAGACCTATCAGAGCAGGGGAAAAGGACGGAGTGGAGTATCACTTCGTGACTATTCCTGAGATGGAGAAAATGAGAGACGAGGGGAAAATTATAGAGCTCCGCGTTTATCATACTGTTTATGGCCCGTGGTATTATTTTACCGCTGACGACGGTCAGATCGACCTGTCCAAAGGGGATTATATGATGATTACCACCCTGAAGGGCTATGAGCAGATCAGAGACTACTTCGGTGAGGACAAGGTGCGTCCGATTTACATTGAGATAGATGATTATACCCGTTTAAAGAGGGCTGTGGACAGGGAAGGAAAGCAGGAGAAGCCTAATTTTTCCGAGGTTTGCAGACGTTACCTGGCCGATGAAGCGGATTTTTCCGTGGGTGAGCTTATGCGACTGGGCGTAGACACTCGTTTTGTCAATGGTGATTTGAACCGATGCTTGGAGGAAATTAACCGGTGGATATCAAAGTAGATCAGGTCCAACAGTTGAATAGTGTGGAATTTAAGCCACTGGCACCTGAGCCTACCACGGATTTCCGCTTTGTCTTGGCTTCCAAGATAGAGGACACGGCTCTGGCTGAAAAGCTGGCCTTACTGGTAGAGGATATTACTCAGGAAGGCAAGAAAATCGCCAAGCACATGGACGTCAAGGATATGAAGAGGTATCGCGCCCTAATTCGTGAGTTTATGAACGAGGCGGTATCCCGTACCCATGAGTTCAAGAGAGAAAATTTCCTGGACAGACGTGGTCGTCACAGAGTGTACGGTATGATCAAGCTTATCGATGAAAATCTGGACGAGCTGACGGCGGAGCTTTTGAAGGAAGAGAAGGATCATTTGCTGATTTTAAGCAAAATTGATGAAATCAGAGGTTTGCTTCTGGATATTTTGACATGACATACAATGAAATTTTCGGACAAGATAAAATAGTTTCTCATCTGAAGGAAGCAGTGGCCGGGAAAAAGACCAGCCACGCCTATATTTTCTGTGGAGAAGACGGCAGCGGTAAGCGCATGATGGCTGAATGCTTTGCCCAGAGCTTGGTGTGTGAAAGCGGTACGGGGGTAGCCTGCGGTGAGTGCAAGGCCTGTAAGGAGAGTATGTCCGGAAATCATCCCGACATAAAGTACGTGACCCACGCGAAGCCCAGAATTATCAGCGTAGACGAGATCAGAGAGCAGCTTAATAACGATATTGTTATAAAGCCCTATAACGGCGGCAAGAAGATTTATATCATAGATGAGGCTGAGAAGCTGAACGAGCAGGCACAGAATGCCATGCTGAAGACTATAGAGGAGCCGCCTGAGTACGGTGTGGTAATTCTTCTGGTAAATAATGCGGGTACCCTTTTGCCTACCATTAAATCCCGCTGTATTCAGCTGAATTTCAAGCCCGTATCCAAGAAAATCGTGAAGGAAATACTGGTAAGTAAGCATGGAATTTCCGATTATCTGGCGGATGTAGCTGCATCATTTGCTGACGGTGTGCCGGGGAGAGCTATAAACTTTGCGGAATCCCAGGCTTTTTCCGAGATGAAAAGCGATGTGGTATCCATGCTGCGCCGTATAGACAGGCTGAATGCCGGAGATATTTATCTTCTGGTGAAGGCCTGGAATGAGGGGAAAAGCAAGGATAATCTTAAGGAAAAGCTGCAGCTGATTACCCTGTGGTACAGAGATGTTTTAGTAGCGAAGGCTGCAGAAAATAGCGCGTCGCTTACTTTTTCCGATGAGGAAAATGAGATATTTGAGGAGGCTGAAAGGTATTCCTACAAAAATCTTATGATGAAGCTGGATGAGACACAGAAGGCCAGAGACAGGATAGCTGTTTCCGTTAATGCGGACGCCACTTTGATGGTATTATTTTTTAAACTTAGAGAGAAATAGAAATATAAAGAATTGAGGTAGATAGATATGACAAAGGTAGTAGGTGTAAGATTCAGACAGGCAGGCAAGGTATATTATTTTGATCCCCTGGACTTCGAAATTAAGGCCGGCGGCAGCGTAATTGTAGAGACTGCCAGAGGCGTGGAATTCGGTCACGTGGTAATGGATGTGAGAGAGGTGGAGGATGACAAGGTCATTCAGCCCTTGAAGGCGGTTATGCGTGTGGCTACACCGGAGGATTGCGAGAGAGAGAAGGAAAATCGCCAGAAGGAAAAAGAGGCTATGGTGATTTGCCAGGAGAAGGTACATAACCGTGAGCTGGAAATGAAGCTTATCGGCTGCGAGTATACTTTTGACAGAAATAAGCTGCTTTTTTACTTTACTGCTGACGGAAGAGTAGACTTCAGAGAATTGGTAAAGGATTTGGCAGCGGTATTCCGTACCCGTATAGAGCTGCGTCAGGTCGGCGTTCGTGATGAGGCTAAGATTCTGGGCGGTATCGGTGTATGTGGCAGACCTCTTTGCTGTCACTCATATCTGGCTGACTTTGTACCTGTGTCCATCAAGATGGCCAAGGAACAGAATCTGTCGCTGAATCCCACCAAGATTTCCGGTGTGTGCGGCAGACTTATGTGCTGTCTGAAAAATGAAGAGGCTGCGTATGAGGATCTGAATTCCCATCTGCCGGGAGTAGGCGACTGGGTAACTACTCCTGAAGGACTTAAGGGTACTGTACAGTCCCTCTATGTGCTGAAGCAGAAGGTACGCGTACTGGTGGATAATGGAAATGATGAGCGCGAGCTCAAGGAATATGAGGCCAAGGATCTGCAGTTCAAGCCACGTCGCAGAAAAGACAACAGACACGAGGATGATGCAGAGCTGAAGGCTCTGGAGGCTGCTGAGCGCAGAGAGGGCAAGTCAAAGCTGGGAGAGGAATAGTCTGATGCTTAAAGAGGGCGAAAGAGTAGACGATCTTCAGAGGAATAATCTGAAAATTATACAGGATCCCGGGCGCTTTTGCTTTGGCATGGATGCGGTGCTGCTGTCAGGCTTTGCCAAGGCCAAAAGAGGCGAAAAGGTCCTGGATCTGGGCACCGGGACAGGCATAATTCCCATTCTGATGAGTGCGAAAACAGAGGCTTCACATCTGTCGGCACTGGAAATTCAGGAAGAGTCTGCGGATATGGCCAGACGAAGCGTGGAGATGAATGCCCTGGAAGAAAAGATAGATATTGTAACAGGCGATATAAAGGAGGCTTCCCGTATTTTTGGCAAAGCCTCTTTTGATGTAGTTACCAGTAATCCACCCTATATGATTACGGGACACGGTGAGGACAATCCGGCTGATGCCAAGGCCATAGCGAGGCACGAGGTTCTCTGCACTCTGGAAGACGTGGTGAGGGAAGCGGCTTTGGTGCTTAAGCCGAACGGCCGTTTTTATATGGTTCACAGACCCTTCAGACTGGCTGAGATTATCCGTACCATGGAAAAATACAAGCTGGAGCCCAAGGAGATGCGCCTGGTGCATCCCTTTATAGATAAAGATCCCAATATGGTGCTGATTTCGGCTACCAAGGGAGGAAATTCAGGCATAAAAATAGCGCCGCCGCTTATAGTGTACAAAGAGCAGGGCGTCTATACGGATGAAATATACGATGTGTATGGGTACTAATAATGCCCCCGGAGCCTGTAAAATACACAAAATAAAAACTTCTGCCGAAAGGGGGTTAGGGCAGAAGCTTTTGGGGTTATGAGGGGTTAAATTATTTACAAGACACAGTATAGCACCCGGAGTACAACAAAAGTACACCACAGAAGGGCTTTTTAGAAAATTTTTTTTGAAATTGTAAAACAAGCGGACGAAATTATAAAAAAGCGGACAAAAATATAAAACGAGAGGGCAGACATGTTATATTTATGCGCAACTCCCATAGGTAATCTGGAGGATATGACATATCGTGTAATCAAGACACTGCAGGAAGTGGACCTGATTGCCGCAGAGGATACCAGAAACAGCATAAAGCTGTTAAATCACTTCGATATTCATACTCCCATGACCAGCTATCATGAGTATAATAAAATTGAAAAAGCTGACGAGCTGGTGGCAGAAATGCTGGCCGGTAAGAATATAGCAGTAATCACGGATGCCGGTATGCCGGGCATATCCGATCCGGGAGAAGAGCTGGTGAAGCGGGCCAGGGCCGCCGGGATTCCGGTGACAATAGTGCCCGGAGCCTGTGCCTGTGTGTCTGCACTGGTTATTTCCGGACTCCCTACCCGCAGATTTTGCTTCGAGGCCTTTTTACCCACGGATAAAAAGGACCTGCGAAGAGTGCTGGACGATATGAAAAGGGAGACCAGAACTATCGTTATGTATGAGGCTCCTCATCGTCTGGTGCGTACACTGGAGCTCTTGCTCTCTGAGCTGGGAGACAGGCAGATGACTGCTGTGAAGGAGCTGACCAAGCTTCATGAGAACTCTTATGCAGGAACGATTTCTGAGCTTCTGGCCTACTTTACAGCCAATGAGCCCAAGGGCGAATTCGTCCTGGTGATTCATGGTCTGGACCATGAGGAGATAGAGGAAGCAGAGAAGAAGAGCTGGAACGAAATGGACCTGGCAGAGCACCTGAAGCTCTATACAGATAAAGGTATAGACAGAAAGGAAGCCATGAAAATGGTGGCGAAAGACAGGGGCATCTCCAAGAGAGATGTTTATCAGGCCCTGCTGTAGTCTCGGTAGTTTAGAGCAGCGCGAAAATTATTTGATGGACTTATTGTGATATTATGGAGACAGGAAAATCTATGCAGCTTCATCACCGGATGGAGGCTGGCAGGGGTAATCCTGTCTCTTTTTGTTAAATATCTGTCATTTTGACATATGGGAACGGTTGCGCAACTTGTGAAATTGTGCAAATTGTACAAAAAATATGCTTTTGTTTGTGCAGAGTGTACATTGAAAAAAGGCGCAGGACTTGGTAAACTAAATTTAGAGCAACCGCTTGCGCAAATTTTTTCACAAAATTTGCCTAAAACAGGTGCAAAATGATCAAGGAAAGGATTTACAGCTAATGGCAGATAAGTTTGTTGTAAACATTATTCACCGTCCCGAAATGGTACCGGAGTACTCAGCTACGGTTACAGGACACGGCAAAGAAGAGGATATCGGAAATAAGAAGCTCCTCACGGAATCACTGGATATATTCAAATTCCAGCAGGAAACAGCGCATAAAAATGGTCTTAAGACTACTATTCAGATGACATACGCGTCTCTTTTTAATCAGGAGGCTATTGATATAGCTAAGGATCACCACGAGAGATTCGGTGACGAGATCGGACTTTCCCTTCTGGGCCTTCCTTGCGAAGAATTCAGAGAGAAGTACAAGACCAAGGATTTCTGTATCTGGATGTTCTCCATGGAGGACAAGAAGTCTATCGTTAACGACGTTTTCGAGAAATTCCACGGCATTTTTGGTTTTTATCCGGAGTCTACCAGCTCCTACTATCTGGATGCCGACCTCATCAATTATATAAAGGAGACCTACCCTTCCGTTAAGTGTGCAGTAGCTACATGCTGGGAAGAGGGCCCCAAGGCGTATCACACCTGCAACAATTCCTGGTACACCTTCATGGACGGCGGCCCATGGGCACCTTGGATTCCTTCCAAGCAGAATTCCGCAGCTCCTGCAGCTGACAGTGCAGAGGATTCAGGCATCGTAGCCATCCCTCATCTGTCCCGTGACCTGCTGGCATGTTATGACGGTAACGGCAGTAACTTCGGTACACACCCTCAGAACGTGCTTCGCGGCATGATCTATGATACCAAGACCTGGGAGTACCCATATCTTTACAATCTTATCGATCAGTACAGATACCTGGAAAAATTCAACAACGGCTATTCCTACAATATGATGTTCGTAGGACCGGGCTGGCTCAACAAGGCCGGTCGTTGGGAGCAGCCTTACGAGCTTCTGGCCAAGTCCTACAATGACGGCATGAAGTACTATGGCGATCTCAAGAAGCAGGGCCTGCTGGCAGATATGACCATGTCTGAATTTGCTGATTACTATCGTAACAAAAAGACCTATACAGAGCCTGAATGTGCTCTCTGGCGCGATATTCTCTATGGCTCAGACAAGCAGCTTTTCTGGTACTGTGATCCATTCATGAGAGCCTGTGTAAATATGGATCAGGGTGGCGCTATTGTGGACCTTCGTCCTTATGCAGCCAAGCTGGAGTGGCCTGTAGGTATCGGCACAAAGCATGTGACAGATGCATCCTATCCTTTCCTTATTCAGGAAAAGTACAGAGCCGGCTATTTTACTCACTATGCAGGCGAGGGTACCATTCGTTCCGCCAAGGTGCGTTATAATGGCGAAGAGGTAGACCTGGCACTTTGCAGAACCCATGCTCATTTTTCACAGGAGGGCAATGACAGAATTCTGACTCTGGATCCTGTGGATATCGAGTTCTACGGCCTTACTGTAAAGCTTCAGACAGTGATTACCTTTACAGAGGGAGCTTCTTCCATAAAGATAGAGAGAAATATCCTGGAGATGTCCGATCCGAATGCAGAAGTGGAGATCGATGAGTATATCGTAGCATGCTACGGCACCACAGAGTACTCCGAGGATATGAGCCATATCACCCTGGGCATCACAGACGGCTCACAGGAGGACAAGCTCGCTTACGAATACAAGTGCAGAAATATGCATATGCAGGGGGCTAAGAGCGCCTACGGTATCATTCCGGAGATCGAGACCAAGGTATCTCTGGACGTGGCATGTGACTGCTACGAAGGCTATGTAGAGGAGGGCTATGCTTTTTCCCCTATGTTCAAGCTGGGTTATAAGAAAAATGTAAAGGTTAAGGAGGGCGTAAGCACATGGCTCAAGGTAGAAAAGGCAAATTAAATTACCGTTGTCCCGCTTGCTTTATGCGAGACCTGGACATAGATATGTTTTATGATAAGGATAAGGACGAGTTCTATTGCCTGAGATGTCAGTACACCGGCAATGAGGCAGATGTCCTGGAGAAAAACGAGTCCATTCGTATCAAATACAGAGCGATGGCAAAGAGATTTACAGACTTTGAGGACTTTGGCAAGCAGTAAATATGGCCGCCAAAGCCTTGTATAATCAAGAGTTTTCGAAAAATATCGAAAAAATATGGAAACGTTACCAAAAAAATGTAGACAAACTTCACAACCTGTGATATATTTATGGAGGTCAAGTTAGTGAAAATGAACAAATCACTTTGTAAAATGATGGCAATAGTGCTGGGAGCGTCCCTGTTTATGACGGGATGCGGCGAGTCCGGAAGTAAGACTACACCTACTCCGGAGGGCCCTACAGCTACTGCGGCGCCGACCAATACACCGGAGCCTACCAAGTATATTTCCAAGGCTGACAGTGTGACATCGGACAGCATATTCGTTTCAAAAGTGGAAAATTATCCTGATGATTTCATTATCGGAATGGATGCCAGTTCCTGCCTCTCCCTGGAGGCCGGCGGAGTTAAGTATTATGACTTTGACGGTAAGGAGACTGATCTTTTTCAGATTCTTGCTGACAATGGATTTAACTACATCCGCGTCAGAGTATGGAATGATCCCTATGATAAGGACGGTCATGGCTACGGCGGCGGCAACTGCGATATCAATACAGCAGTGGAGATAGGCAAGCGCGCTACCAAGTACGGCATGAAGCTGATGGTGGATTTTCACTATTCCGATTTCTGGGCAGATCCTGCGAAGCAGATGGTACCCAAGGCTTGGAAGGACATGGACATCGATACCAAGTCTGAGGCCTTGTATCAGTACACCAAGGAAAGCCTGCAGAAGCTGGTGGATGCCGGCGTCGATGTAGGTATGGTTTCATTAGGTAATGAGACCAACGGATCCATGTGCGGTGAGACCATCTGGCGTAATATCATTTTCGGCCTTATGACAGCCGGTTCCAAGGCTACCAGAGAGGTTTGCCCGAATGCTTTAATCGCAGTGCATTTCGCAAATCCCGAGAAGGTTACGAACTACGCTGACTACGCTAAGAAGCTTGACTACTACGCACTTGATTACGACGTATTTGCATCCTCCTATTATCCATACTGGCATGGCACACTGGACAATCTGGCCACAGTTCTTTCCGATGTAGCTACCAAGTACGGTAAAAAGGTGATGGTGGCAGAGACCTCCTACGCATTTACCTCTGAGGATTCCGATTTCTTCGGTAATACCATTTCAGACGGTGGTGCCGTTACCAAGGATTACCCTTATACCATTCAGGGTCAGGTCAACTGCATCAGAAATATTGTAGATACTGTAGTAAATAAAACGAAAAACGGAATAGGCGTTTGCTACTGGGAGGGCACCTGGATTTCCGCAGGCGGCTCCACATGGGAAGAGAACAGCGCACTTTGGGAAAAATACGGCAGCGGCTGGGCAGCCAGCTACGCCAAGGAGTATGACCCCAAGGATGCTGGTAAGTACTACGGCGGTACTGCTGTAGACAATCAGACCTTCTTTGATTCCAAGGGTCATCCACTGGAGAGTCTCAAGATGTTCGCTCTTTTCAAAAAGGGTAATGAAGTAGCTCTTAAGGCTGATGCTATTCAGGATACCACACTGATTATCGACCTGAACGGCGAGATCGTGCTTCCTGATAAGGTTAATGCCGTAATGAGCGACAATTCCAAGCAGCAGATCGACGTAGAGTGGAAAAATGTTGACATAAACGCTATGAAGACCGGCGGCGTCAAGAAGTATGACATCGTAGGCAATGCAGGCGGTATGGAAGCTCACTGCTATGTATCCATGGTAGAGTACAATTTCCTTCAGAACTATTCTTTTGAGAATGGCGATGACGGCTCATGGACAGCTATCAAGGCAGGCAACATGGACGAGCTTTCCTACGAGGACAAGTCCACAGACTCACTTACCGGATCATGGCATTACCATTTCTGGTCATCCGCATCCGATTCCGTTAATTTTGACCTGGAGCAGAAGGTAGAAAATCTGCCGGCAGGTACCTACAAATACACGATTTCCATCATGGGCGGCGATTGCGGCACTACCAATATCTACTCCTATGTGAAGATAAACGACAAAATCATAGATACTGCGCCACTTACTATAAACGGTTACGGCAACTGGGATACAGCAGTAATACCATCCTTTGAATATAAGGAGGGCGATTCAATTACAGTAGGTATTCATGTACAGTGTTCCGGCGAGGGCAATGGCGCATGGGGAAAAATTGACGATGCGCTTCTTAACTCGGTATCAAAATAGAATAATGTCACTGGCCTTAAGCGCAGTCCTGATTTTATCAATGGCTACAGGCTGCGGCAAGGGCAATGAGACGTCACCTACTCCGGAGATCACCAATACTCCGGCGGCTACAAGTACACCGGTGCCCACAAATACACCGGTAGCGAAGGTGGACGACATTGATGACAATTACCGTGTTTTCTATGAGATATTTACCGGGGCCTTCTCCGATTCAAACGGAGATGGTATAGGCGACATAATGGGAATTTGCTATCGCATGGATTATCTGAACGATGGCAATATCAATTCCGGCAGAAGCCTTGGAGTTCAGGGCTTGTGGCTGACCCCTATTTTTAAAAGTCCTTCGTATCATAAGTATGATGCCGAGGATTACTACAAAATTGATGAAAAGTTCGGTACTCTTCAGGAATTCCAATTCCTGCTGGAACTGGCACATGAGCGTAATGTTAAGGTCATTATCGACCTGGCCATCAACCATTCATCATCATCCAATCAATGGTTCAAGGATTTTGTTACAGCTCATAGGAACAAAGATACCGAGAACGAATATTATGATTTTTACAGCTGGGTAAAAGCTGAAGACAGAAAGAGCGGTATCGCTTACAAGCTTATCCCCGGCACTACCGATGAGTACTATGAGTGCAATTTTTCAGAAGATATGCCGGAGTTCAATTTTGATAATCCCGCAGTCAGACAAGAGGTTGTAAACATAGCAAAATACTGGCTGGATATCGGAGTGGACGGCTTCAGATTCGATGCTATAAAGTACGTCTACTACAACGATACGAAGGCTTCCGTAGAGTTCTGGGATTGGTATATGAAGGAGCTTAAGGCTCTGAAGCCGGACATTTACTGTGTGGGCGAATGCTGGTCAGGACAGAATGAAGTGGTGGAGTACTTACCTGCATTGAATTGCTTTGATTTTACTGCAGCTCAGGCTGAGGGCGTTATCGCCGGTGCAGCTAAGGGTGACGACATCAAGGCTTTTACCAGATATATTCAGAATTACCAGAAAAAGGTAGACGCGGCAGGCAGTGACGCCATGATGAATCTTTTCATATCGAATCACGATATGGACAGATCCGCAGGATACCTGATGATGGCTAATAAATACAACTTTATGGCCGCCAATATTTACCTGCTCTGCAGCGGTTCACCTTTTATCTACTATGGCGAAGAGATAGGAATGAAGGGTAACAGAGGCGGTGCTGCCACAGATGCCAACAGGAGACTGGCAATGCTCTGGGGAGACGGAGACAGCGTAAAGAATCCTGTAGGTTCTACCTATCAGGCCTCCAAGCAGACCAACGGTGTGGTAGCCGATCAGATTGAGAATCCCGACAGCCTGTTGAATTACTACGGTCGGGTGATTGCATTGAGAAATCAATTCCCTGCGATTGCCAGAGGCAGCTATACGGCAGTTACTGTTGACAACAGCAGTACGGTGGGAGGCTTTGAAATCAGCTATAATGGTGAAAAAATCCTGCTGATGCACAATACCTCCACAGAAGAAAAGACCATTGATTTATCCGCTCTGGGGCTTAGTATGAGCCCGCAGGAAATCGGTGGATATGTAGGTCAGGGAAGCGCAAGTCTTTCCGGAAGTCAGTTGACTTTAGGCCCACAGACCAGTGTTATTGTTAAGTAACACCTTAATTCATGCATAAAACAGCATAAGCTGTTTTAGATATTATTAAAAAGAGGAGAATAATATGAAGAAGAGAATTTCAGCTCTTGTTGCTCTTGTGATGGCCTTCACAATGATTATGGGCCTTGCAGCATGTGGTAGCGGTAGCACAACACCTACCAACACAACTGCTCCACAGAGCACAAACACACCTGTTCCTACAAAGGATGCAGAAAACACACCTAATCCTACACAGGGCGCATCTGACGACTCCAAGCTCGAGGGTACATACAATATCGTTGTATGGGTATCCGAGTCTACCGGCGTTGATGAGCTTACAAAGCAGCAGATTGACAGATTCATGGAGAAGCATCCCGGTATCGTTATCAACGCTACCATCGAGGGCGTTTCCGAGTCTCAGTCCGCTTCCCAGATGATCACATCTGTTGAAGATGGCGCAGATATTTTCTGTTTCGCACAGGACCAGCTCGCTCGTCTTGTACAGGCAGGCGCTCTTGCTGCACTTGGTGAGGCAGCAGCTAACACAGTAAAGACAAACAACGATGCTACATCTATCAAGGCAGCTACAGTTGGCGATAAGATTTACTGCTATCCACTTACATCCGATAACGGCTACTTCATGGTATATGATAAGTCCGTTGTTAAGGAATCCAGCCTTAACGACCTTGCAAAGATCGTTGCAGACTGTGAAGCAGCTAAGAGAAACTTCTCTATGGAAATCGGCACATCTGCTTGGTACACAGCATCCTTCTTCTTTGGTACAGGTTGTACTTCCGATTGGACAACAGAGGAAGTTGACGGCAAGATGAAGTTCACAGCTGTAAAGGACGACTTCAATTCCGCTAAGGGTCTTGCAGCTATGAAGGGTATGCAGATCGTTACAAAGTCTGAGTACTATGTATCATCTTCTTCCGAGTCTGACTTCGCAGCAGCTACTCCTTCCGCAGTAGTTATTGCAGGTACATGGATTACAGCAAAGGCTAAGGAAATCCTTGGCGACAACTATGCAGCAGCTAAGCTTCCTTGCTTCACAGTAGATGGCAAGACATACCAGATGGGTTCATACTCAGGCTGTAAGCTTATGGGTGTAAAGCCTCAGGTAGATCCTAAGAAGGCAGCAGTTCTTCAGATGCTTGCTCTTGAGCTTACAAACGGCGACTGCCAGCTCGAGAGATTCGACCTTGTTGGTTGGGGTCCTTCCAACCTTGAGGCTCAGAAGGATGATCTCGTAGCATCCGACGTAGCTCTTCAGGCTCTTGCAGCTCAGAACGAGTTCGCTATTCCTCAGGGCCAGATCCACGGTAAGTGGTGGGATGACGCTAAGCTTCTTGGCGTAGCTTCTAAGAATGCAAACACAGACGCAGAGCTTCAGGAAGCTCTTGACGCATACAAGACAGCTATCGATGGTTACTTCGATGTTCCTGCTGATGAGGCTGAGGCATTCACAGTAATCGGTGCATTTGATGGTCACAACTGGGATGCAGATATCGCTATGAGCCAGAATCCTGTAGGTGTATGGCACTCTGACAAGATTGCTTTCAAGGCAGGCGATGAGTTCCAGGTACGTCAGGGTAAGGCATGGACAGTACAGTTCGGTGCAGTTGGTGCTGACGGCTTCTCTACAAAGGACAACTTCAAGATCACAGAGGATGGCTACTACTTCGTTAAGCTCGTATATGATGCAGCAGCAGGCACAGGCGTTGTTTCTGTAAACAAGTACGATGAAGTATTCGGTTGGACAGTAATCGGTGCTCTTGCAGGCACAAACTGGGATAAGGACTTCACAATGTCTATCCAGAACGATGGCACATGGCTCTCTGATGACATATTCGATCTCAAGGCAAATGATGAGCTTAAGTGCAGATTCGGTCTTGGTTGGGATGAGTCTATCGGTGATGGCGCAAATAACGTTAAGGTAACTGCAGATGGTAAGTACCAGGTTAAGTGCGACGTTGAGAACAACAAGATTGAGCTTATTGCTAAATAATTAAATAGGTAATTTAAAACCGGTCCCCCCGGATTATTCCGGGGGGATTTTTAGAAGAAAAATAAGGGCAAATCAGAAGTTTTAGACAAGAAGGGCTTCTAAAATGAAAAGACTAACCACATCAGAATACTATAAACTGAATGTATTCTTAAAAATTTTATACAAAATCCTGTTATTTTTCGTGGGAGTAGGGAACACCTTTAAAAATATTGGGGTTGGCTTTTGGCAGGGCTTAAAGGCCTTTGGCAGGGGCGTTGCGAAAGAATTTAAAGAATTCGGCCAGATTCTTGTAAAGGGATCCTGGATGACAAAAATGTCACTTTTAATAATGGGCTTCGGAAATTTTGCCCGTAAACAGTTTGTTCGCGGCACACTTTTCCTGAGCTTTCAGGTAGTATATATCTGGTACATGATTAATTCCGGTATCAGATGGATCAGTAAACTCGACAATCTCGGAGACAATGAACCACAGTTTGTGGAAGATCCGGAATTCGGCGTTATCGTTCGTGTGAACGGCGATGATTCCTTCAAGATCCTCCTTTACGGTGGTCTTACAATTATGCTTTGCCTCCTTTTCATATTCCTCTGGAGAATGAATTTCCGCCACAGCTATGACAATGATAAGCTGATTCTGGCAGGTAAAAAAGTACCTTCCTTCAAGGATGATATTCATGATCTGGTGGACAAGAAATTCCACATCACACTGCTTACAGTGCCGATTCTGGGCATCACTGTTTTTACAGTATTCCCGATTATCTTTATGATTTGTGTGGCCTTCACCAATATGGATGGTGCACACGACGGCTATTCAGGCCTTTTTACATGGGTAGGTAACTCCAATTTCAAGGAGCTGTTTACTACCACAGCAGGCGGCCTGGGCTATGCTTTTACCCATATTTTGGGATGGACTGTTGTGTGGGCGATTTTAGCTACCTTCACCAACTATTTCCTGGGTATGCTGCTGGCTATCATGATCAACAAGAAGGGTATTAAGTTCAAGAAGTTCTGGCGTAGTATTTTCGTTATGACTATCGCTATTCCTCAGTTCATTTCCCTTCTCTATATGAACAAGCTCTTTGCCAAGAATGGTCTTATAAAAAGTATCCTGGTAAATATGGGCCTTTTAACACCGGGCTTTGACTTCTGGGCCAATACCACAGCTTCACGTATCCTGGTAGTTGCTATCAATATCTGGGTAGGTGTGCCATACCTCATGCTGATTGCAACAGGTATTCTGATGAATATCCCTGAGGATCTCTACGAGTCAGCCAAGATCGACGGTGCAAATCCTATTCAGCAGTACTTTAAGATCACACTGCCATATATGCTGTTCATCACAGGTCCTTACCTGCTTACATCTTTCATCGGAAATATGAATAACTTTAACGTTATTTATCTGCTTACTGCCGGTTCAGAGCCCAATAAGCTGCTGTCCACCTCAGGCGGTTCGGCGACCGACGTAGACCTGCTCGTAACCTGGCTCTTTAACATAACCATGGGAGCGGAGTCGAATTATAAGCTGGCGGCGGTTATCAGTATTTTGATATTCCTGGTAGTAAGTATCTTTTCACTTATTGGCTTCAATGCCATGCAATCAAATAAGAACGAGGAGGATTTCCAATAATGAGTACCTCCAAAGAGAAAAAAATGAGAAGCCTGAAGGGCGCAAAGAGAGCAAGCAATGCTGTCATTTATACCCTGCTTGTAATCCTTTCAATCGTCTGGATCGTTCCATTCATACTTATCGTGATGGAATCCTTCCGTTCGGAAAGTACCTGGCAGGTAGGCTATGTAGTGCCTAAATATGCTGCTTTTGACAACTACAACAACATGCTTTTTGACAATTACAGAAAGAGTTTCGTAAAGAGCGCCAGAGCGATTGATGCAGATATCATGGGTAATGCCGTTGATGCCATCGCTGCCAAGCTGGAAAAGGGCGAAATCACTGATGCCGATAAGGAAAAGTATGAGGCGGTAGTGCTCCTCGCACATTCTGTAATTGTTGATGAAGTCAGCAAAAAGACCGACACCGGCTACAGAAATCGTGCGACTGTTCTGAGAGTGGTGGAGTTATACAATAAACTGGCCAAGAAACCTCTGAATCTCACAGAAAGTGATGCAAAGGCCGAATATTTATGGCCGGTTGTAACACAGAATGAACTGGTAGAAGCAGAAAGATTCGAAAAGGGCGAAATCAAAGAGGATGAATACAAGCCTGTAGAGCATATTAATGTTACTGCAGAAGAATTCTATGAAAATGCACTTTCACAGTATTGTGATAAGACATTGGATTCACTGCTTTATGATGAGACTGCCAATGTCCTTACTTCTGTATATACAGAGCTTAAGAATAATGGTGCAGATGAGGCTAAGCTCTCCAATATCAATGCTCTCTACGTGCAGCTCAAGGCATCTATGCCCGGCGTATATTACAGTGCTACCTGTAAGCCTGCAGCTTACATTCTGATGGATCCCGAATCCGGACTTATTAACGATAATCAGAGAGCGGCCATCGCTGAGCTTTTTGCCACAGCAGGCCTTCTCGGTACATATGAAAAAGATTACGTGACTGCTGTTGAAGGCATTGACGTGAACACTGTATTTGAGGCATACTCCAAATTTGCATCAAAGGTATCCGAGGGTGGTGTTTCCAGAAAGGAATATGCACAGTACGTAGGCTTCATGTCACTTGTTTATAACAAGATGAAGGAAGAAAAGGCCAAGGGCGTAGTCAACGAATATACCAGCGATGCTACCATGCAAGCTGCATTCGACCTCTATAAAAAAGTTTCCAAGCTGGAGGTGGAGCCCAGAGAAATCAATTATACCAAGGCTGTTGCTGCCTTCAACGTTATGATGAATCCTGAAATGGCCCTGATTTCTTCAGAAAAGCAGGCTGCCATTACCGATAGCTTCCAGAAAGCAGGACTTCTGGATGCAGGTATTTTCAAGCTGACAGTCAAAGAGTGGTTCGACAGATTCAAGGTATCCGCATTCCCTAAGTGGTATGGAAATACACTTTTACTGGGTGTTATGCAGGCTATTATTCAAACCTTCATGGTACTTTGCATGAGCTATACACTTTCCAGAACCAGATTCAAGGGCAGAAAGTTCCTTATGAACTTCATGTTGATCCTGGGTATGTTCCCGGGCTTCATCACCTTGATCGTACTTAAGAAGGTACTTTCCGGTTGGAATATGATCGGACCGAATGCCGTATGGGGCTTGATTATCATCTATACAGCCAGCTCGGCTATGGGCTACTACGTATGTAAGGGCTTCTTCGATACCATTCCGAAGTCACTGGACGAGGCCGCCAGAGTAGACGGCGCTACCCGTGCTCAGGTATTTATCAAGATGACACTTCCTATGGCGAAGCCAATCATCATTTACACACTTCTTACTGCATTTATGTCCCCATGGGGAGACTTCATGCTGGCCAAGTATATCAGTAACAATACTTCTGCCGGAATGAACGTAGCAGTAGGTATTCAGAACCTGATTTCCACCCCTAGCGGTCTGTCTGAGCATTATACTGAATTCACCGCTACAGGCGTTATGGTAGCTATCCCTGTAACCATTCTCTTCATGTGCTTGCAGAAGTACTATGTAGAAGGTGTAACAGGCGGCGCTGTAAAGGGTTGATGATTTACATTTAA
Organism: Lachnospiraceae bacterium; assembly: GCA_045641825.1. Lineage (GTDB taxonomy): Bacteria > Bacillota > Clostridia > Lachnospirales > Lachnospiraceae > RGIG3528. The sequence continues at coordinate 2,194 of JAZUHR010000128.1, read as the reverse complement.
CCTGTAGAAATAAGACAAAAATAATATAAGAAAACGGATTTAACAAAAAGTATCTCGTCGTAAAGGGCGGGATACTTTTTTTGGCTCATGAAATTATATTATGAAATAAGGTTTTTATCATATAAAGGTTTGATGAAAAATGCCGATATAAGAGATGTAAGGAGAAGGTAACAGCGATTCCTAGGTCAACGAAACCTTTTCAAATGATTTAAAAAGTAGTTCCGAAAGGATTCAGAACGAATATAAGGGAGGGGTTCTCTCTTATGACACAACCAAGGAGGAAAATATTATGGCAATGGTAGTACAGCACAACATGACAGCTTCCAACACTAACAGAATGTTGGGCGTTTCAACAAAGGCAGTAGCAAAGAGCACAGAGAAGCTTTCATCAGGTTACAGAATCAACCGTGCAGCAGATGATGCAGCAGGACTTGCTATTTCAGAGAAGATGAGATCTCAGATCAGAGGTCTGAATCAGGCTTCCAGCAACGCACAGGACGGTATCTCACTCATTCAGACAGCAGAAGGCGCACTTTCGGAATCTCACAGCATCCTTCAGCGTATGAGAGAGCTCGCAGTTCAGGCAGCTAATGGTACTGAGACAGACGAAGACAGAGGTAACATTCAGGATGAAATCACTCAGCTTCAGTCCGAGCTTACACGTATCTCTACAGATACAGAGTTCAACACAATGAAGCTCCTTGATGGCTCCCTTGATGGTTCATCAGCTGTTACATCCGCAGGTCCTAAGTTCGGTGAGTACAATGCAGATATGCAGGCATTCATTACATCCGATGTAAAGGCAGTAAAGGTTTCAACAACAACAGCAGCTACTGATGGCGGCGAATCCGCTGTTTGGGATGCAACAGGTAAAGAACTTACCCTTAACCTGGCTAACAACAAGACCTATACACAGTCTGAGATCGATACTCTCGTAGCTAATGCTAAGCAGGAAGATTCCACAGCTACAGGTTCACCTGCAAATGTTACAATCAGTTTGAAGAACGGTACATTCCTTGCTGACGATGCAGTTACAACAGCGGGTACAGAAGCAGGCCAGAGATCTAAAATTACTGCTTCAACGCTTCTTTCTGACAACTACGTGGGCGCTAACAAGATTGCTATCACAGCTAATAAGTACGGTGCAGATAATGATGTCACAATCACTATTAACTTCGATGCCAAGGCAGGCGAGGAAAAGGGTGAGGTAACAGCAGCTGCATCATATAATACAGATGGTAGTCTTGAAACTCCTGAAACAATCACTTTGAGTCTGTCTACAGGTACAGAGTATACTGAGCAGGATATTGAAAAACTCCTGGCTAAGGCCGGCTTCAGCGCAAAGGTTACACTCAGTGGTTCAAACCCTGATGAGCCTAATACACTGTTTGCAGCACAGAAGCCTGCTGCTGCTGTAGATTTGGGTCTTGGCGGCGGTGCAGGGCTCGGTGATACAGATGCCTTCCTCGGTGAGAAGAAGTACGATGTATCCGCAAGCGGCTCAGGCGTTAAGCTCCAGGTAGGTGCTAATGAAGGTCAGACCATCAGCTTCGGTATCGGCAACATGTCCGCAGCAGCTCTGGGCGTAGATGGCACAAAGGTTAACGTAGCTCAGCAGGATAAGGCTTCTGCTTCTATCTCTAACATTGATGGCGCTATTGCTACAGTATCCAAGCAGAGATCTCTGCTCGGTGCTGTTCAGAACAGACTTGAGCATACTATCTCCAATCTCGACAACACAGCAGAGAACCTGCAGTCCGCAGAGTCTGCTATTCGTGATGTAGATATGGCTGATGAGATGGTACAGTTCTCCAAGAACAATATCATCCAGCAGGCAGCTCAGTCTATGCTGGCACAGGCTAACCAGTCTAACCAGGGTGTTCTTTCACTTCTGGGCTAATAAATAATATTCGCTAGGACGTCTAAATTTTTATCCCCCCCCTTTGCCGGGGGAGTTTTTTTGTTCACGAGAATTTGAGAATTGTGTAGCGCAAAATAAAACAGAGACAAAGTGGTATAGACATTATGCTTGACAGAATTGCTAAAGTATGATTTACTAAACAGGATTTAGTAAATCATACTTTAGTAAAATACAGAGGTGCGGCATGTTTATCGGGAGAAAAAAAGAACTTGACTTTTTAGACGAAAAATATAAATCAAACAGGGGAGAACTTGTTGTTCTTTATGGCAGAAG
>JAZUHR010000127.1:0-9221 GCA_045641825.1 Lachnospiraceae bacterium | reverse complement strand
TATAAATTGTTGGATGGCAAGGAAACGAATATGGACCTTTTTTCATATATGGCTGCGCAGAACAGGGAGAATGATTCTCCGCTGGCGGCCAGACTGCGACCTCGTACATTGGACGAGGTAGTGGGACAACAGCATATTGTGGGCCGGGACAAGCTCCTTTACCGTGCTATCAAGGCTGATAAGCTGTCTTCGGTCATTTTCTACGGGCCTCCCGGCACCGGCAAGACCACATTGGCCAAAGTCATCGCCAATACCACATCCTCCGAATTTCGTCAGATAAATGCCACCACGGCCGGTAAAAAGGACATGGAAGAGGTCATAAACGAGGCCAAGCAGCGTTATGGCCAGTATAATAAAAAGACCATCCTTTTTGTGGACGAGATACATCGTTTCAATAAGGGCCAGCAGGACTATCTCCTGCCCTTCGTAGAGGATGGCACTGTGGTGCTTATAGGTGCTACCACGGAAAATCCCTACTTCGAGGTAAACGGGGCTTTGATTTCCCGCTCCATTATCTTTGAACTGAAGCCTCTGACTATAGAGGATATCAAGGAACTTCTGAAAAGAGCCCTCACCGATAGGGAGCGTGGACTGGGAGCCTATAAGGCAGTGGCCACAGATGAGGCACTGGAATTTATCGCGGATATGTCCAACGGAGACGCCAGATCTGCTCTCAATGCTATTGAGCTGGGAGTGCTGACTACCGGGAAAAGCGAGGACGGACTGATACATATAGACCTTGCTATCGCTGAGGAATGCATCCAGAAGCGTGTTCTTAAGTATGATAAGGACGGAGACGGTCACTATGACACGATTTCCGCTTTTATAAAAAGTATGAGAGGGTCTGATCCGGATGCGGCTGTCTATTATATGGCCCGCATGCTGGAGGCAGGTGAGCAGCCGGAATTCATCGCCCGTCGTATCATGATTTGTGCATCGGAGGATGTGTCCAATGCGGATCCTCAGGCTCTGGTGGTAGCTACGGCGGCGGCTCAGGCCGTAGAGAGGCTGGGAATGCCGGAGGGCCGGATTCCTCTGGCTCAGGCGGCTATCTATGTAGCTTCTGCGCCGAAGTCCAATTCATCCATCTGCGCTATAGACGATGCCATGGAGTTTGTGAAGAGCAATCCATCCTTTCCGATTCCACCTTACCTGCAGGATGCACATTACAAGGCAGCAGGCAAGCTGGGACACGGCATAGGCTATATGTATTCACATGCTTTTCCTCATCATTACTCAGGGCAGGAATATCTGCCGGAGGCTGTGAGAGACCATCACTTCGTAGACTTTTCGGATAATGGCTACGAGAAGGATATACAGGAGCATTTGGATTTTCTCAAAAAAGATTTTAAAGAAAGAGGGGACAATACATGAATCCTAAAAGAATAGCGGCAATAATTGCCCTGGGGCTTATCGCAGCCATGTATATAGCGACCCTTGTAGCAGCATTAATGGCTACACCTGCCACAAAGAACTTATTTGTGGCCAGTGCCACAATGACGGTTTTCGCACCCATTGTAGCATGGATTTTCATAAGACTTTACGCACTTGCCCATAAGGACGACGACAAGAATATCTCTATGAGCGAGATGCGAAAGATAAATAAAAGGCTTCGTTCCGGCGAGGATCCGGATAAGATTGCCGAAGAAATTGATGAAAAATATAACAAATAAAGGAGATTTTTACTATGTCATTACTTACTGATTGGAGAGACAACGCATACGGACAGGATATGAACACAAGAGAGGGCCAGATGTTCTGGGGCAATTACTTCCAGCTGGAGAAGGGCGTTTATGAGCAGCTTCTCGCAACACCTGACACAGAGGTTAAGGGTACAGTTAAGGATCTGGCTTCCAAGTACGACCTTCCTCTGCCTATTATGGTAGGCTTCCTGGACGGCATCAACGATTCACTCGTAGCACCAAATCCTATCGAGGAAATGACCGAGGATACAGAGGTATCCCTTAAGTTTGATAAGGAAAAGCTTTACTACAACATGGTAGAGGCTAAGGCTGACTGGCTCTATGAGCTTCCTCAGTGGAATGACATTCTGACAGAGGAGCGTAGAAAAGAGCTCTACAAGGAGCAGAAGAAGTCCGGCACAGTAGTAGTAGGCAAGAAGGTGGGCAGAAACGATCCATGGCCTTGCGGAGGCGGTACGAAGGATAAGCAGGGCTGCCTGAACAAGCAGTAATTCTTTTTCAAGGAATCGGTTATAATGGGGAAAAACGATTACATCAATTACAACAGAAATTACAGTGGCCGCAGACGTAAAAAGAATTCCGGCCCTGTAATTGGCATACTTATTGTGATGCTGATTGCGGCAGCTGCAGGCTTTACTGCATATCATCTGACCAAGAATAACCTGCCGGCAGGTCCCGGACCCAACGAATATACCGGAAATTCAGCAACACCGCTACCAACACAGCTGGTGCAGGCTACCAATACACCGGAGCCCACACCGTCTCCGGAGCCTACAAAGATTCCCAGCATCAATGACGTGGACTATCTGGTGAATTTTGTGGATAACAGAACACCTGTTAATGCCAAGGCTGTATATGCACCCAAGATTTATGATCAGAAGTACGTGGATCAGATTGTAAGACTGGCAAAGAGCACCGAGCTTAATGCAGTAGTACTGGATATCAGGGATGACTACGGCCGCATTACCTACAATATGAACTATCCTTTGGCTCAGGAAATCGGCGCCACCACCAATATTATCAAGGATATGCCCGCTCTCTTAAAGACTCTGCACGATAATGGTATTTATGTCATCGCCAGAGTGGTTTGCTTCAGAGAGATTATGCAAAACGGTGAAAAGCAGAGCATCACTCAGAAGGCACATCCTGAATGGTTCTGTACCTCGAAAAAGGTGAACGACGACAGTTCCATCACTCATTATCCTGATAAATTCTATGTTTCCAATGAAAACAGCGGCCAGTCTGCAGTATGGATGAATCCTTACAATGACGAAGCCTGCAAGTACATAGTGGGTATAGCCGCTCAGGCCATCGCCGACGGATTTGATGAAGTATGCTTTGACTATATCAGATGTACCACTCAGTATATCTCTACCTGTGATTTCGGCATTCCCGATGAGGAGTATGTGCCCAAGACCGAGAGCAACTGGGGCTTCCCTCGCACTATCACAGAGCGCATTACGGCTTTTTCCAAGTATGCCTGCAACGTGATTAAGCCTATGGGTGGATATATTTCCGCATCTGTTTTCGGTATGACTATCACCAGTGCTACCGACGAGGATGCTCTGGGGCAGAACTACAAGCAGCTGTCCCAGTACTATGATTATCTCTGCCCTATGATTTACGCATACGGCTATATTAAAGGCTTCGCCGGCATCAAGGTGCCCAACAACGAGCCGGACAGACTGGTAGACTATGTAATGCAGAAGTCTGTGGAGAAGTTGGCGCCTATGGCTACGGAGTCCGTAACCGGCCACGTGGCTACGGTACGTCCATGGCTGCAGGCCTCCAAGGGCGAATGGGTAGACAGAACCTTCGAATACACACCTGAAGTTATCAGGTCACAGTTCCCGGGCTGCTACAACAACGGTGTGACCGGCTGGCAGCTGTGGAATTCAGCTAATTATTACGACGACAAAACTTTTGCAAAAAAGTAAGTTTTTGATATTTTTTTCAACGAAATGGTAAAAGAAAAATGGGTTTTAAAAAATAAAAAAGGTGACTTCGCTGCTATTGCGGCTGAACAGGGAGTGAGCGAAATAATGGCCAGACTTCTTGTGAACCGCGACCTGGACACGAAGGAAAAAAGAGATGAATTTCTGCATCCCTCCATCAGACACCTGAATTCTAACGGTGACCTTAAGAATAGCGAAGAAGCAGCCGGACTGCTTAAAGAGGCAGTGGAATCGGGGAAGAAAATCCGCATCATCGGTGACTACGATGTGGACGGCATCACCTCCACCTACATTCTTTACCATGCTTTAAAAAAACTGGGAGCCTGTGTTTCCTACAGGATTCCCAACAGAATTACGGACGGCTACGGCATCAATGAAGAAATGGTAATGGATGCCGCAGCAGACGGCGTAGACCTGATTCTTACCTGTGACAACGGGATTTCGGAATACAAGACTATCGAAAAAGCCAAGGCTCTGGGACTCATGGTGGTGCTTACGGATCATCATGAGGTGCCAAGTGACGGGGAAAAGCAGATTTTACCTCCGGCGGATGTGGTGGTGAACCCTCATCAGGAGGGGGAGACCAACACCTTTAAGAACTACTGCGGCTGCGTGGTGGCTATGAAGGTCCTTGAAAAAATGGGAGTCGATATCTACGACTACCTCCCCTATGCCGCCATGGCCACTCTCTGTGACGTTATGAATCTTACCGGCGAAAACAGAGTGATAGTGGTGCTGGGCCTGGGAAAAATGCGGCGCTGCGAGGATACTGGTCTCTGTGCACTTATAGAAGCCTGTGGCCTGGATAAGATGAATGTCAACAGCTACAATATCGGCTTCAATATAGGCCCCTGCCTGAATGCATCGGGAAGGCTGGATACCGCCGAAAAGGGCCTGGCCCTTCTCCTGGAGGAGGACAGAAGCATAGCAAAAAAAATGGCGGAGGAACTGGTGGCACTGAATAACGAGCGTAAGGAAATGACCAGACTGGGCGTAGAGCAGGCTCGTGAAATAATAGCTCTGGAGGAAGAGCAGAGCGGCCTTAGTAAGGTACTGGTGGTATATTTGCCGGACTGCCACGAAAGTATTGCTGGAATCATAGCCGGCAGAATCCGGGAGGCTTACTATCGCCCCACAATTATTCTTACAGACTCAGAAAACGGACTTAAGGGCAGTGGACGCTCCATCCCGGGCTATCATATGTACGAGGGACTATGTGAGGTATCGCACCTTCTGGACAGATTCGGGGGACACCCCATGGCAGCGGGAATGTCGCTTCCCAAGGAAAATCTGGAAGCCTTTAAAAATCAGCTTAATGACTGCTGTAAGCTAAGCGATGACGAACTGCTGGAAAAAGTAAGAATAGATATGAAGCTGCCCTTTGAATACACGAATATGCAGCTTATAGATGAAATTGAAAGAATTGCCCCCACAGGCAACGGTAACGAGAAGGTTATTTTTGCCGAGAAGGGATTAAAGCCCATAAATGCCAGAATTCTGGGACAAAACAGAAACGTGCTGAAATTCCTGGTGAAAAACGAGACAGGAGCGCGATTTGAAGGGGTTTGTTTCGGAAACGTAGATGAAATCGTGGATGAAATGACCGGTATTTACGGTGAAAACGAGATAAGAAAGCTTTTCAGAGGGCAGGAAACAAAAATTAAGTTTTCCGCCACCTATATCCCTACTGTCAATGAATATCAGGGGATGAGAAGCATACAAGCCAAGCTTTTACAATTTATCTTTGCATAGAGGAAATAAGAGAAAATGAAAATTACAGAGGCTTTGGAAGGAAAAAGGGTCCTTATCTGGGGCTACGGCCGTGAAGGCAAATCCTCCGAAGAATTCATAAAAGAACATTGTAAGAATTCGACTGTCACTGTTTTTGAAGGGAAAAGAGAGGAAATAAAGGACGAGGATTTTGATATTGTCCTCAAGAGTCCCGGCATAGTGATGGAGGAGGAAAATCCTAAATTTTCCTCACAGACCATTCTTTTTCTGAATCAATTCAGGAATCAGACTATAGGAGTTACGGGCACCAAAGGGAAAAGCACCACCTCCTGCCTTTTGTATGAGGGCATGAAGGCAGCCGGACAGAAGTGCATTCTTCTGGGAAATATCGGGCTCCCCTGCTTTGACTATGTGGATGAGATAGACGAAGACACCTTTGTGGTATTCGAGCTTTCATGCCATCAGCTGGCTCATCTGGAGGAGGCACCCCGCTACAGTATTTACCTGAATCTCTATCCGGAGCATCTGGATTACTATGGTACCGTGGAAAAATATGCGGCGGCCAAAGGCCATATAGTTACCCATCAAAGGAGCGGGGACTACTGTTTACTGGGGGAGAATGTACCGGATCTTCCTACAGAGGCTTCTGTAAAAGTGGTTAGTGACACCCGCAGAGACTGGAAAATGTCTATTTTAGGATGCCATAATTGTCTAAATGCTGAGTTTGCATTTACAATGTTGTCTGATATAATTAAATTGGATGCTGCTAAAGTTACTGAGGGGATAGAGGCTTTTAAGGGGCTACCTCATAGACTTCAGTTTATAGGAGAAAGAGATGGGGTCAGATATATCGATGACTCCATATCTACGATTCCTGAGGCTGTCATCAGCGCCAGTTCTTCGGTTAATGATACCGGTACACTTCTCATAGGCGGTATGGACCGTGGCATCGATTATACCAAGCTTATCGACTTTATCAAGGTAAGCCCTCAGTATAATTTTATCCTGATGTACTCATCGGGAGAACGTATTTACAAGGATGTGGCTGATTGCACCAATGTAAGTCTGGTTTCAGATCTTTACGAAGCTGTGGAATTGGCGAAACGTATTACCCCGAAGGGAAAGGCCTGCCTGCTTTCACCGGCAGCCGCTTCCTACGGATACTTTAAAAATTTTGAGGAGAGAGGCGACAGATTCCGAGAAATATTGGGGCTGTAACCCGAAAGAAAAAATGGATAAGAGATACGTTTACAAAAACAAAAGAGCGGTAGTGGAAATTTTTGTCCTGTTGGCGGTTTTTATAGCGGCCTACGTTATGATTGTGCTGACTAATGCGGGATTCTTCCAGAATGTGCAGGCCAGAATGTCATTCCCAGGTGTTATGACGGCCATTCAGCTGGTGTGTGCCGTAAGCATGGTTATGGCAGATCATAAGCTGGGCGGTAAGGTGGCCCTCACAGCTATGTGCGTCAATATTTTCATGGCTATTATGAACGGTATTGCCAGAAAATCTATTGATTCCATTCCCGGTATTATGTTTACGCTGGCAGGTATCGTAGTAGTTGCGATTATCAGTACTGCCATGAAGAAACTGCATGACCAGTCATATTCCGATATACTGACCGGTATGGCCAACAGACGTCAGGCAGGCGAATACATAAATTACCTGATTTCTTCCAAGCTCCCCTTTGACGTATATTATATTGACCTCGACCATTACAAGTATATTAACGATTCCTACGGGCATGACAAGGGCGACGAGATTCTTAAGAGAATCGTTCGTCAGTGGGCTGATATGAAGCTTCCCGGTCTTATGTCACGTTACGGCGGAGATGAATTTTTGTATATTGCACCGACTTCTTCGGATGAGGAGAGATGGGCCCGCAGTAAGAGCATTATTGCGAGCGTCGGTGAGTGCTGCATCAAGTACCTGTCAGGTGCAGACGTGGATATTACCGCTTCTATAGGTGTAGCTGCCTATCCGGAGCATTCCACAGACTCTCTGGAGATCATCAAGATGGCTGATAAGGCAATGTATCAGGCCAAGAAATCCGGCAGAAACTGCTGGAAGAAGTATGGTGAAAATACCGATAATATCATGATTCGTGAGCATGACCTGGAGATGATGATTAAGGATGCTCTGGAAAATGATGGCTTTAGGGTCCTTTATGCCCCTATGTATACCGAAGGCAAACATATCAAGTCCTTCTCGGCACGTTTAAGACTTATTGGACCTAATCAGGAGGCTATTTTGCCACCCGAATTTATGCCTGTTGCAGAGAAATCCGAATTGGTTATCAAGATTGACGAATACGAGATTAACAGATGCATCAAGGAGATGGCGCCTATCGTGAAAAAATACGACACCGTCCTTAATCTCAGAGTATCTGCAAAGCAGCTGCTGACTCCGGGCTTCGCAGGTACTATTGACAGCAGACTGAGAGCACATGACTTCCCTGCGCACAAGCTGGAAATCGAGGTGGATGAGCAGGCTCTTGCGGATAAGACTGACAGAATTTTGCGTACTATCCGTGAACTTAAGGTAAAGGGTGTGCAGATATCTCTGGACGGCAGCGTTTTAAGAGAGCTGGGCTGCGATACCAATCATTACCTGAGCGTAGGAAAACTGGTAGATGTGAGCGGTGCAGCTGCTCTTGTGGCAGAGGAGTAATTCCGTATTTTTTGCTTGACATTTCAGCTTTTCTTATGTATATTCTTTCAAAGAATATGGCGATGAAGAGGAAGACTTATCTGATTTTTTCGTAGAGAGAGGACGGCCGGTGAAAGTCCTTAAAAGAGATTATAAGTTGGCGCCTTGGAGCTCTTTGTGATGAGCAAAGCGTTACCCGCGAGAAGGGATGAGAGAGCTGTCGACAGACAGAACTTAGGTGGAACCACGGATTGATTTGATTAATTCGCCCTGAGCAGACTATTCACTCTGCTTGGGGCTTTTCTTTTTCCCGGGCAGACACTTCATAGGGCTTAGGCCCGGAAAGGATTATTTATGACAGAAAAGACAATGGACAAAATCATCGCTCTGGCAAAGTCAAGAGGCTTTGTTTACCCTGGCTCCGAGATCTACGGTGGTCTCGCAAACACATGGGATTACGGTAATCTGGGCGTTGAACTCAAGAACAATGTTAAGAGAGCATGGTGGCAGAAGTTCATCCAGGAGTCTCCTTACAATGTAGGCGTAGACTGCGCTATCCTTATGAACCCTCAGACATGGGTGGCTTCAGGCCATCTGGGCGGTTTCTCAGATCCACTTATGGACTGTAAGGAGTGTCACGAGAGATTCAGAGCAGACAAGCTTATCGAGGATTACGCAGCAGAGAACAATTACGATCTGGGCGGCTCTGTAGACGGCTGGACCAATGAGCAGATGAAGAGCTTCATCGATGAGAAAAATATCTGCTGTCCTACATGCGGCAAACATAATTTTACAGATATCAGACAGTTCAACCTTATGTTCAAGACCTTCCAGGGGGTTACCGAGGATGCCAAGAATACAGTATATCTTCGTCCCGAGACAGCTCAGGGTATTTTCGTAAATTTCAAGAATGTACAGCGTACCTCCAGAAAGAAGATTCCTTTCGGTATCGGTCAGATCGGTAAGTCCTTCAGAAACGAGATTACTCCCGGTAACTTCACCTTCAGAACACGTGAGTTCGAGCAGATGGAGCTTGAGTTCTTCTGCGAGCCCGGTACAGACCTTGAGTGGTTCCAGTACTGGAGAGCATTCTGCCGTGACTGGCTCATTTCACTCGGTATCAAGGAAGACGAGATGAGACTCCGTGACCACGATCCCGAGGAGCTCTGCTTCTACAGCAAG
>JAZUHR010000126.1:0-16360 GCA_045641825.1 Lachnospiraceae bacterium | reverse complement strand
CACACCTCCGTTCTCGGACACGGAGTTGCCGCCCCAGGAACCGCAGCCCAGTGTAAGTGACGGAGCCAGTTTGAAATTGTAAAGGTCACCGATACCGCCCTGAGATGCAGGAGTATTTACGATGATACGGCAGGTCTTCATACGGCTTCTGAACTCAGCCAGCTTCTCGCCTTCTGTAACAGGATTCAGATAGATAGAAGATGTATGGCCGTAGCCACCGTCTGCCACCAGTCTCTCTGCCTTAGCAAAAGCATCCTGGATGTCCTTAGCCTTGTACATGGCAAGTACAGGAGAAAGCTTCTCGTGAGCGAACTCCTCGGAAAGCTCTACGGAATCTACTTCACCAATCAGAATCTTGGTCTCATCAGGCACCTTAACACCTGCCAGTTCAGCGATTTTCGCAGCTCTCTGACCAACGATTTTCGCATTAAGAGCGCCGTTAATCAGGATTGTCTTTCTTACCTTCTCTATCTCGTCCTTCTTGAGGAAGTAGCAGCCACGAGCAGCAAATTCCTTTTTCGCAGCGTCATATACCTTCTTGTGAACGATTACAGACTGCTCGGAAGCACAGATCATACCGTTATCAAAGGTCTTGGAGTGAATGATGGAGTTTACAGCGAGAATTACATCTGCTGTCTCATCAATGATAGCCGGAGTATTACCTGCGCCTACGCCGAGTGCAGGCTTACCGGATGAGTAAGCAGCCTTAACCATGCCTGGACCGCCTGTAGCCAGGATGATATCTGCTTCCTTCATGATCATGTTGGTCATATCCAGTGAAGGTACGTCGATCCAGCCGATGATGTCCTCAGGAGCACCTGCCTTAACAGCAGCCTCCAGCACTACCTTTGCAGCAGCGATGGTGGAATTCTTAGCTCTTGGGTGTGGGCTTATGATGATACCGTTTCTGGTCTTTAAGCAAAGCAGAGTCTTGAAGATAGCTGTAGATGTAGGATTGGTAGTAGGAATAACTGCTGCTACCAGACCGATAGGCTCTGCTACCTTGGTCACACCGTAAGCCTTGTCTTCTTCAATAACGCCGCAAGTCTTTGTGTTCTTATACGCATTATAAATATATTCTGATGCAAAGTGGTTCTTGATTACCTTATCCTCCACAATGCCCATTCCTGTCTCTTCTACTGCCAGCTTGGCCAGGGGAATTCTTGCCTGGTTTGCTGCAACAGCTGCTGCTGCGAAAATTTTGTCTACCTGCTCCTGGCTGTAGGTCGCGAAAACAGCCTGTGCTTTTCTTACTCTCGCAATAGCCTCTGTCAAGCTCTCTACGGAGTCTACGATTTTGTAGTTCTGCTTATCCATTATGTATCCTTTCCGCCGAAGTCTTCTATCTCTTTAAAAAAATTCTCCTCGGCAAACATTGTTAATCTTTTATCAATGTTTGTTAAAAATTTATCACATTCTATTATTTCTGTCAATAGAAGTTTGATATTTTTTTAACATAATCTTTAACAAAATTTTTATGTTTTCGCTCTTGCTTTTTTTACACATTGCCATTATAATCTATTTGCATAGTATGAAGGCATACTATACGTTTAGGTTATACCGAATAGGAGAGTAGCAGTCGTGGATGAAGCCTTATCTTTATCTTCATACCTTGTTTTCAATACTGTCGCCAAGAGCGGCAATATTTCTGCTGCCGCCAAGGAACTGGTTTTATCCCAGCCCGCTGTATCCAGGAGCCTTAAGAAACTGGAGGATGGCCTGTCGGTCAAGCTTTTTGTACGTAATTCCAGAGGCGTACGCTTAACATCCGAAGGAGAACTCCTATATGCTCATACACGTACCGCCTTTGATTCCCTGCAGGCTGCTGAAAGCACTCTCCGCCAGGGCCACACAGAGGGCGTAGGGGCTATTTCTCTCGGTGTCAGCGATTACCTTTGCAAAAATTTCGCTACCCCTTTGCTTCGCTCCTTTTTACTTAAATATCCCAAGGTCAAATTTGACATACATACCGGTTCTTCACCCGAGCTTTTTCGTCAGGTTGAAGATGGTGCATTAGAGGCAGCACTTATCTGCCGTCCTCTTTCCGTTCACCGTTTGGAATACTGGGAGACAGCTGATATCAGAGATATTTTTGTAGCCGCTCCCACATACCTGGATACATATATGTCTTCCTTCCCCACTACCGGTCCGGGAGATATATTCGGAAGGGCCACCCTGCTTTTACCCAAGAGTGGTAGCTCTTCCCGCAATTTTATAAATTCCGCCCTTTCGGCTCACCTCATACTCCCCGCCTCCATTACAGAGGTGGGTGACCCGGACACCGCACTAGACCTCGCGTTATCCGGCCTGGGACTTGCCCTTGTCCCTTACAAGGCAGCTGAAGACAGCATTAAAAAAGGCACCCTCACCGAAGTGCCCTTTCCCGAGGAATTACCGCCCCGAAGTATCGGCCTGGTTTATAAGAAGACCGGCACCCAGACACAGGTTCTGAACGATCTTCTAAAATACACAGAGGAAATCATATGATTAATTTTCTAAATCTACATCTTACCAAAAAACAGAAAATACGACTCTATAAAATATGTCTGATACTGGACGACATCGATTTCGGCTATCTTCGTCCCGTCACTCTGGGCACACTTTTAGCCTGCCTAATCTACATAGGAAGTGGCTATGTCCCCTACTATCAGCTTATAAATCCTGTCCAGACAGCACTTTTTATCTTCCTTCTGCTCTTCGTTACAGTAGCCTTCATCTACTACCTGATTCCATACATAAGAAAGCTCCGTGCCAAGATCAGAGTCAGAATGAATCGCAGAAAAAAAAGAGCGACTTTCACGCCCTTTGCTTCCTTCCGTCAGCCTATGATTTATCGTTAAAAAGCTTGTTTCGCATACCTCTACCCGGGTATGCCCTATAATAATACCACTCCTGAAAAAGCTCTCCCGCTACCCACGGAAGAGCTTTTTGCTTATTATTTCTTCAATTTTTCTCAAATCATCCGGGGTATCGATGTCGTCAAGTTCCCATTCTTCTCCTGCACTTACTGTCTTCACCCTGTCAGGATATCTTTTTACTATGGCGTTTCCGCCCTTTCCTTCCGGCAAATTCATAAGTTCCGAAAAAGTCCACTCAGGAAATCCCACGGGCGCCCCACTTCTTTCTCCAAAGCCCGCACGCAAAATCAGCTTGTGGTCCTTCTCCGCTTCTTCCTTGAATTTCAAGAGAGTCTCCCTCGTAATAAGCGGCTGGTCCCCTGGAATGAAAATGCAGTAATCTACCTGTGTTGCCAGCTGCGTAATTCCTATTCTGACCGTATCGCTCCTGTCCGGCTCTGCATGCAAAATCGCTTCCACGCCTCTTTCATCGCATAAAGCCTTCACATCACTGCTTCTGGTAACTACAAGCATCCTGTCAAAAATCGGAGATGCGGTATCTGTTATCCATGAAATCAAAGGTTTCCCGCAAAGTGTTGCCATAAGTTTATTCCCGCCGAACCTTTTTCCCAGCCCCGAAGCCATTATTATGCAGCCGATTTTTTTACGAGGCTCCGCCGAAGAATTGTCTGTAAAGTCTCTGATTGGCCTCGTTGCAGGTATCTCTGTACTGTTCATACTTTTCCATCCACTCCTTTCCTTGGGGAGTAAGTACGCTTCCCCCGCCGGACTTTCCGCCGGTGACTCGCATAATTATTGGGAAGCCCAGTGCTTTTTCCGCATTATTCACCAGTTTCAAGGCTTTGGTATATGCCATTCCCATTTCCCCGGCCGCTGCTCTTAACGAGCCTGTTTTTTCTATTCCACGCATCAGGCGGTCAGGGCCTTCTCCGAAAAATTTTTCGTTGTCATCATCCACAAAAATAATTCTTGTTAATGCCTTCATACCTCATCCTCTTTCAACATTACCAGATGTTTTTTTCCATGATAATCGCTAATTTCTTTCAGGCAAACTTCTCCGTAAACAAGTTTAAGTTTACGCTCCATGACACCAAGTTCGTCCCCTTTACAATCAATTATATCAGCACATTTACCATCCGCAATAAGAAGAATTTTATCACAAAAATTAAGTGCCAAATCTATGTCATGTAACACTGCCAGCACCGAACGTTTTCTTTCATGGGCCCACTCATTTATGATGCCCATTATTCGATGTCGTACATTCACATCCAGCGCGCTTTCCGGCTCATCCATAAGCACCGTTTGACTCTCGGTCACCAGTGCCCTTCCCAATATACAAAGTTGCTTCTGCCCCTCACTTAAGTTCAGATAATTCTCCTGAACTCTGTCTGCAAGCCCCATTGTTTCCAGCATCCGAGTTGCACTTTTTTTCATATTTTCGTCCGGCTGGGAAAAAACCGCTATCTTGGGATTAAAGCCCATAAGCACCACATCCAGGGCGGACATTTCCAGGGAAAGACCGCTTTTCTGAGGCACATAACTGCAAATACCGGCAAGTTCCTTTGCTGACATTTTCCTTACATCCTTGTCGTCTATCAGGCAATCTCCGGAGTGAGGCAGCATATTACACATAGCCTTTATCAGCGTGGATTTCCCGCTGCCGTTGGCGCCCAGAATCCCTACCGTTTCGCCATTCCCTACCTCAAAGGACACACTCTTTAAAACCTGCTTTTTACCGTATGATACGGATAAATCTCTTACTTGGATTTTGCTCATGACCTCTCTCTCCTGAATAATATTAAGAAAATCAAAAAGGGCGCACCGATCAGACTGGTAAAAATGCTGATAGGCAGTTCTGCAGCCGTCACACTTCTGGCCAAAATATCCGCAATCACAAGTATGCATCCCCCAAGCAGGCCCGACAGCAACATGGTTTTTCTGTCATTTCTGTGAGTAAGTTTTCTGGCTGAATGAGGCGCCAGGAGCCCTACAAAACTGATGAGACCTGTCAGGCTCACCACCGCAGCCACAGACAGGGTAGCAATAATCAGAATAAGCATCCGCATTGCATTTACGTTGACTCCCATCATCCTGGCCTCTGTTTCCTGCGTGGCTAAAAGCAGCATCTGTCTGTGAAGCAGAAAAATCATCAGTACAGAGAGTAAGCAAATCGCCAGATTCCAGCCGATGATATGGATATTGATTCCGTTTAGACTTCCCATAATCCAGTATTCTATGCTTGCCAGCTGCTTCTCCGGATCGGCAGTCATTTTCAGACACATAAGGCAGGTCTGAGCCAGAGAATGCACTGCAATTCCCGCTAAAATCACGGTACTTCTGCTGCCTGTCCTGTCGATGGACGCTATCGCCACGGCCAGTATTACCGCTATCAATGCCCCGAAAAATGCACTCACCGTCACTCCCAGCATTCCATGAAGAAAAAGAATGCCGAATGCCGCTCCGGCACTGGCTCCGGAGGAGACACCTATAATATCGGGGGCTGCCAGGGGATTTCTGAAAATTGTCTGAAAAGCATAGCCGGCCACCCCCAGCACAAAACCACCTGCTGCTCCCACTATTGCCCTACTGAATCTCAGTGTCCAAAAAACATTTATATGCAATTTATCGCCCTCAAGCAATTTCTGCAGGGACAAGGGAAATTTACCTATAAAAAGGCTAAAGCAAAAAAGGGCGATTAAAAGAATCGCCCCTATAATTATAAAAATATTACTTCGCACTGTATTTGAAGTTGTAGAATTTTTCATAGTATTCCTCAATAATGCTGTCACGGATTTCTTCAGTAATCAGTTCCGGGTAAAGGACAGATGCTGTCCAGACAGAGCCTAAAATTCCGCTTGGTACCGGGCTGTCCCATGCTTCCACATCATTCGGAAGATGATAAACGTTTTTCTTAACTACAGCATCGCATAATGCAAGTGCCGGGTCGTTAATTACTTCTTCAGCCGTATAAGCAGCCTCTGCCGCAATTATTATATATTCCGGATTCCATCCCAGGATACTCTCGTAATCGGTCTGAGCCCAGGATTTATCATGGATAGTTGCACCTGCGACGTTCCTGCCACCGGCAGCTGCTATCATTTTGTCCTGATACATCTTATCTCCCGCAGTAGCAAGAAGGGCCGAAGTTCCTGCAATGTACACGCTCTTCGGTGTCACTTCCTTTAGTTTATCCTGAAGGAACTTCGTCTTTTCTTCGATAAATCCGGTGAGTTCCGCTGCCTCTTCAGTCTTGTTTGTGGCCTTTGCAATAATATCTATAGTCTCTGCCAGCAGTTCTTCGCTTTCCGGATTAACAAGGATTACCTTAATACCGAGGCCTTCCAGAGTCTCAGCGGCGCTTTTTAACTTAAGTGGCAAAATAACGAGATCCGGGCTTAATGCAACGCAGCCCTCCAGGTCAAATTCCTTGGCAGTGCCCACGCTGGGAAGATTCAGGAGATGCTCAGCACTCAATTTGTAGATATTTCTGCTCTTGGCCTTCGCCTCGATTCCCACCAGTCTGTCATCCAGATCAAGGGCAATCAGAAGGCTTGTGGAAATATAGTATCCGCTGACCAGTTTCTGTGGCTCCTTTTCTATGGTTACCTGTCTGCCTGCCTGATCGGTAATTGTAACAGGATATGCCGGCACCTTTGTAGGTTCTGCTGTAGGCTCTGCCGGTGCCTCTGTAGGCTTCTCAGTGGGGGCTGTTGTGGGTGTACCGGTACTGTCTGCCACCGGTTTTTTGCCTCCGCATGCGGTAAGACAAATCACAAATATAATCGTAAGAAACAAAAGCTGTATTTTTTTCATAGTTTTCTCCCAATATTCCGTTATATTTTTAAAACTACAACGAAAAGTGTACCAATTTATAAGTAAAAATTCAACAGCAAATGCAAATTTTAATAGATTATTCCGGTATTTTCATTTATTATAAAAGCAGTGATTTTAATGCAGGAGAATGTCTTATGATTACATTTCAAAAGTATGTAAAAGCATCAAGTCTGGAAGAAGCCTATTCCCTCAATCAGACGCGAACCAATCGGGTAATCGGCGGTATGATGTGGCTTAGGACCGGACGTGGTTCCTACAACACCATAATCGACTTAAGCGACTTAGGTCTGGATAAAATCGAAGAAAATGACACCTGTTTCAAAATCGGCGCCATGGTGACCTTGAGACAGTTGGAAAAGCACAAGGCGCTAAATGACTATTCCCAAAATGCCGTATCTCATGCCCTTTCCGACATTGTGGGCGTACAGTTCAGAAATATGGCCACTGTAGGCGGCAGTATCTGGGGCCGCTTTGGCTTCTCGGATGTCCTGACAGTTTTCCTGGCCATGGACAGTCACGTGGAGTTGTACAAGGGCGGCATTATCCCCCTTAAGGATTTTGTTTCCATGAAATATGACAACGATATCCTGGTAAGCCTTATCGTAAATAAAAAGCCCGGTGCTTTTGTGTACGATGCCATGCGAATCCAGCGTACCGACTTTCCCGTACTTACCGTCGCTGTTTCCAAAATCGACAGTTCTTACCGTACGGTTATCGGTGCCCGCCCGGGGCGCGCTGTCCTAATCGAAGACGACACGCATATTCTGGATTCAGGTATTACTTCCGAGACCGCTGAGAACTTTACAGCCTATGTCTCATCAAGAGTCCCCACCTCCGGTAATAATCGCGGAAGCGCCGCCTACCGTAAGCACCTTATTCATGTACTCACGAAAAGAAGTCTGGAACAACTGGGAGGTCAGGTATGATTGAACTTAATCTCACATTAAACGGTAAAAAAATAACAGCACAGATTGACCCTGATTTAACTCTTATGGATTTTCTGAAAAACCATAATTGTCCCAGTGTAAAATGCGGTTGCGAGACCTCCAACTGCGGACTGTGCACAGTCTTTTTTGATGATACTCCCGTCCTGTCCTGCTCTATGCTGGCCATAAGAGCCAACGGTCACAAGATAACCACTCTTGAAGGACTGCAGGAAGAAGCATCCGAATTTGTTGGCTTTATAGCCGATCAGGGTGCCGACCAGTGTGGCTTCTGCAATCCCGGTTTTGTAATGAATACCATCGCTCTCCTTCGCGAAAATCCCGCCCCTACAGATGATGAAATCAGACAGTTTTTATCCGGAAATCTGTGTCGTTGCAGCGGTTACGAAGGTCAGCTTCGCGGAATCAGGGCTTATCTCGAGAGCAGGAAGGAGCGATAGGAAGATATATGGAACACAAAGAATATAATGCCATAAATAAATCCGTTCGTAAAAAAGATGCCATGCAACTTTTGCTGGGCAAGCCCGTATATACCGAAGACATTGCCCCCAAAGAGGCTCTCGTTGTAAAACTTTTAAGAAGCCCCCATGCCAATGCCCTTGTTCAGACCATCAAAACAGATACAGCCAAACTGGTTCCCGGTGTGGTAGATATTTTTACCTGGGAGGATGTCCCTCAGAACAGATTTACCATAGCAGGTCAGACCTATCCCGAGCCCTCTCCCTACGACCGTCTGATTATCGACAGACACTTAAGATTTGTGGGAGACGTAGTAGCCATTATTGCCGCCGAAAATGAAAAGGCCGCAATAAAAGCAATGAAACTCATAAAAGTAACCTACGATGTATTGGAACCGGTTCTGGATTTCAGAACCGCCAAGGATAATCCTGTGCTGGTTCATCCCGAAGACGACTGGCTGCCTCCTATCGAAGTCGGCGGCAGCAACAAGCGTAATCTCGTTGCCAGTGAAGAAAGTTCCTATGGCGACGTGGATGCTGTAATGAAAAGTTGCGATATCGTACTTGAGCGTACCTACCATACCAAAGCCTTCAATCAGGCTATGATGGAGACCTTCCGGACTTACACAAGTCTTGACAGATACGGCCGTCTTCACGTCATTTCCTCCACCCAGATTGTTTTCCACGTGCGTCGTATCCTGTCTCACGCTCTTGGCATTCCCAAGAATATGATTCGAGTGGAAAAGCCTCGTATAGGAGGCGGTTTCGGTGCCAAGCAGACTGCCGTATGCGAAGTTTATCCCGCCTTCGTCACTATGAAAACCGGTCGTCCCGCCATGATTATCTACTCCAGAGAAGAGTCACAGATTGCAGGCTCCCCTCGTCACGAAATGGAGATTACCGTAAGGCTGGGTGCCGATAAGAAGGGCAAAATCCGCGTACTGGATCTCTACACTCTTTCCAACAGTGGCGCCTACGGTGAGCACGGACCTACCACAGTAGGACTTTCCGGTCACAAATCAATCCCTATGTACACCGGAAGTCTGGAAGCCCATCGCTTCAATTACGACGTGGTATATACCAACACCATGCCGGCCGGCGCCTACCGCGGCTACGGTGCTACTCAAGGTATTTTCGCAGTTGAGTCTGCCGTAAATGAACTTGCTGAAATTTTGAAAATCGATCCCACCGAAATACGTAACAGAAATATGCTTAAAGAAGGCATGCTGATGCCTGCCTACTATAACGAAATTGCCAGCGCCTGTGCCCTGGACCGCTGCCTTATGCATTGTAAGGAAATGTTCCACTGGGATGAAAAATATCCTGTTCGTGATATGGGCAACGGCAAAGTACGTACGGCCGGCGTTGCCATGGCTATGCAGGGCTCCTGTATCTCCAACGTTGACGTAGGCTCCGCTACCGTTAAACTCAACGATGACGGCTCCTACAATCTGGTTATCGGTGCAGCCGATATGGGAACAGGATGTGATACTATTCTGGCCCAGATGGTAGCTGAATGTATGGACTGCTCGGTAGATGATGTCACCGTCTTCGGTGCCGACACCGATGCATCTCCTTACGACTCCGGCTCCTATGCTTCCTCCACCACCTACATTACCGGAAAAGCAGTTGAAAAAGCCTGTCAGGACCTTAAGAAACGTATGTGCAAAATCGCTGCGGGCCTTATGGACTGTGATCCGGATGAAGTTATTTTTGAAAAAGGCCGCCTTACCCGGGTAAATACCGAACAGTCCGTCTCGATTCGTGAAATCGGCATTAAGTCTCAGGTAAATAACGAAATTGCACCTCAGGCCTCCGCTTCCCACTCCTCACCGGTTTCACCGCCTCCGTATATGGTGGGTATGGTTGAAATTGAACTGGACAAGTTGACCGGTCAGGTAACAGTACTTGATTATATGTCGGTGGTTGACTGCGGTATCCCCATCAATCCGGCCCTTGCCCGCATTCAGGCTGAGGGCGGCATAGTACAGGGTATCGGCCATACTTTGTTTGAAAATATCACCTACAACTCCAAGGGTCGCCCCATCGAGTCCTCATTTATGCAATACAAATTACCTACCCGTCTGGATATGGGTAATCTTCACGTGGAATTTGAGCACAGTTACGAGCCTACCGGTCCTTTCGGCGCCAAGTCCATAGGAGAAATCGTTATAAATACACCTGCTCCCGCACTTGCCCATGCCATTTACCGTGCAACGGGCGTATGGCACCGCGAGCTTCCGATTACACCGGAGCAGATAGCAATGAGTAAACCCGAACAATAAAAAAGGATAAAACACTATGAAAAACAGATTCAAACTTTCAGATGAGGCCTTCAAACTGGAAGGCAAAATGCCACTTTCCCAAGCTATTCCCCTTGGACTTCAGCACGTTCTTGCAATGTTTGTGGGCAATCTCACACCGCTCCTTATTATCACAGGTACCTGCGGTCTTGCCGGAGGCGAATTTGCGGAACTTCAGTTAAGTCTCTTGCAGAACGCAATGCTTATTGCCGGTCTGGTAACATTGGTTCAGCTTTTCACCATCGGTCCCGTAGGTGGCAAGGTCCCCATCGTAATGGGTACTTCTTCAGGTTTCATCGGCGTATTTAACAGCGTTGCCAACACCATGGGCGGCGGTGTACTTGCCTACGGTGCTATCATGGGTGCCTCTATTGTCGGCGGTGTGTTTGAGGCTGTTCTCGGCTTTTTCTTAAAGCCCCTCAGAAAGTTTTTCCCATCGGTGGTTACAGGTACTGTAGTTCTCTCAATCGGTCTCAGCCTGATATCCGTAGGTATTAACTCCTTCGGCGGTGGCAATAATGCCAAGGACTTCGGTTCCATGGAAAATATTTTCCTCGCCTTGTTCGTACTTATAATGATTCTCATTTTTAAGCATGGTACCAAGGGCTTCATAAGTTCCTCCTCCATTCTGCTTGGTATCATCTGCGGTTACGTTGCCGCTGTGATTATGGCTCTCGTGCTGCCCACAAAGGGCGTTACGGCAGAAGGCGTGGAATTCACAAAGAGCTGGGTAATCAACTGGAGCAAAGTAAAAGACGCAGCCTGGTTCTCCCTTCCCAAGGTTCTTCCCGTAAAGCCGGTTTTCGATATCCGTGCTATCCTTCCTGTGCTTATAATGTTTATCGTTACTGCCGTTGAGACAGTGGGCGATATTTCAGGTGTTATGGAAGGCGGTCTCGGCCGCGAGGCTACCGACAAAGAACTTTCCGGCGGTGTTATGTGTGACGGTCTGGGTTCCAGCTTTGCTGCTGTATTCGGCGTACTTCCCAACACCTCTTTCAGCCAGAATGTGGGCCTGGTATCCATGACCAAGGTAGTTAACCTCTTTGCCATCGGCACAGGTGCTATTTTCCTTGTTCTTTGCGGTCTTTGTCCGAAGCTTGGCGCTCTGGTTTCAATTATGCCCCAGTCGGTTCTGGGCGGAGCTGCCGTAATGATGTTCTCTTCAATTGTTGTAAGCGGTATTCAGTTAATTACCAAAACTCCTCTTACCGGCCGTAGCCTCTCCATCGTATCGGTTGCTCTCGGTGTAGGTTATGGTATGGGTGCCAATGCCAATATCCTTTCCCATGCTCCTCAGCTGATTCAGCTTGTCTTCGGCGGTTCAGGTATTGTTCCTGCAGCAATGGTAGCAATCATCCTGAATATCGTTCTTCCCAAAGATAAACCTTTGGAAAAATAAAAATAGTCCATAAATACCAAAAGGGCGAGGCCATAAGGTCTCGCCCTATTCTTATTCATTAGCAAAAAGGTCCCGGACCCGGGCAACAGCAATTACATATCAGGCACCAGAGGCAGGAGCTGCCCCAGTCAATGCCACCGCCGCCATACTGTCTGGTCTGTGTCCTGTACCACTCCCCGCCATTTGCCAGGGTATTGTAGAGCTCCTGATAATACTGATTATTCGGCTCCATCTGCATAGCAGTTTTCGCATGCTCCAGAGCCGTAGCATTACTGCCCATACCGGCGTTGGCTATGGCGCTGTAGTAGTACCAGGCAGCCGTGCGTTCACCTGCCGCTATATTTGACAGAGTATTCAGTGCTTCTCTGTAGTGACCTGAATTGATATAATTCGCCGCAGCTCTCATGTAAGGCTCATCATTTGGCTCCCAATCCCGTCTGCCGGCATTCCCACCGAAGCCGCCAAAGCCACCGTAGCTTCCGAATCCACCATAGTTTCCACCGTAACTGCTCTGTCCGTAGCCACTTCCGGAACTCTGGCCGTAGCCGCCGGTATATCCGCTTTCACGGTCCCTTACTATCTGCTCATAAGCAGCCTGCACCTCTTTGAACTTTTCCTCAGCCTGGTCCCTGTTGGGATTATTGATATTGGCATCGGGATGGTACATTCTGGAAAGTTTTCTGTATTGTTTTTTTATCTCGTCCATATCGGCGTTTTCTGCAACACCCAGGACCTTATAAGGATTAATCATCTTTTCTGCTTTCGCCGGAGAGCGCTTCCTTCTTTTCTTTGTTAATTTTCACGAATACACCTGAATACAGGGTATTTCTCAGTATAGCCATATTTTCCACCAATGGCAACCTCTCAAAAAATCTTGCCGCCTCCCCTGCCATCATTTCCAGAAGGGTCCGGCCGTAGGTCTTGATATCGGTGTCCTTGTGTGTCTTTTCGTATTCCACCAGAGGATTGTAGCTTCCTTTCTTCAAGTCCTTCTCGTAGTCATCATAGGCATCGGCCAGGTAGACGAATTTCCCTATGAAAAAGCCCAGTCCCCGCAGATCTCGGCTATATTCGTCCTGCTTCCAGTCATAGATTTCAGCGAGCATCTGACCGGTAAGTCCGGCCGCCAGATCCATGTCGGCGCTTTTCTCCTCTTCTGCCCGGTGCAAGGCTTCCATGTAATCTGCTATGGCCTTACTCTGCCTGGGATACTTCATGGCGATTTTCTTCCGTCTGGCTTTAAGCATAAGACTTCCCAGAAAACCACCTATATTCCTCTCATCATGCCACTTATCCAGGAGGTTATCGTATGCTAAGAGTACGTTCATTTGGGCTGCATATGTAGAGGCTTCGCTTTCCACAACCGGGTGTTTTTTTACAGGGTGCAGGGCACAGCGCCGCTTTCCCACGTATCTCTCCCCGTCATAGAGGCTGTCCAGCAGTATGGTAAGAAAGGTCATGTCATAGGACAAGGCCAGTCTGCCTGCCCCTACCTGCCGCCCGATTTCGTGGCAAAGTCCGCAGTAGTAGGCCCTATATATTCTGTCCTCTCTGATTTTCAGTTCATCCCTATTGGGTATCACATAGCCAAACATAAGCCTTCATCCTCTATTTTTTCTGCCTCTTGCCGGTAAATCTGACAAAGGTATGACCGCAGTTTTTACAGGTAAGCTCTACCTTACCATGATTGATGGGCACACGCACAATTTTCTTGCACTTCCAGCATTTAAAGTACTTGTAGGCCGGGTCTCGCACAGGACGCACCTTGGCTGTGGTCGCTCCCTGCTTATAGCTCTTGTCTCCGCTTTGTGATGATCCATAGCCATAAGTATTACTGCTGTTTTTCCCGAATTTCCCGGCTATTTTGGTCTTTAATTCCATGTACTTAAGATTTTCAGCCGAGCGCTTGTAGACCTGCTTGGACAGCATTCTGACTATAGCTAACACGAACATCACCGAAGACAGGATATTGATGAAAAGCCCTACTGCCGTAAAGCGACTGAGTATGGCAGCCACTAAATACAGTATAAAGCCCGTCAACAGCAGAAATTTGTTCAGATTATCTATCTGCCCGTATCTGCCGTACATAAACTGCCTTATTTTTTCCAAAAAAGAATTTCTTCTGTTCATTTCCCTTACCTCACATTTGGCTACCGCCAAAGAATTATTACATAGGGTATTCTAATCAGCATTTGTGATGATAGTGTGAATTCTGTCCATTGCCGCAGGTAATGGATGTCCAAAAAAACAGGTACTGACTTTCATCAATACCTGCATCATGCACTCTTATGTAAGACTCACGCAATTTTCAAAGGCCTCAATGGCTTTTTCCATCTCTTCCCTGGCTTCGCACTCTCCCAGCGCCACAGTCATTTCCTCCGTAAGTCTTCCGGATACATTTTTAAAATAACGCTCGTCGGTGGAGGTCACCTTTTTCCCCTGAAGTGCTCTGGCCTGCTTTCTCATGCAAAGCGTCTTCAGGAGCTCCAGCCATCTGGAGCAGTCCAAGGAGACCATAGCTTCACGATATACCTGTTCGCACTGCTTTTCATTAGGGATCGCACATTCCTTGAGTTCATCCAGCTTGTGCAGTACCTTGATCATTTCCTTACTGGTCATAACAGGACGCACACTGGCTGTATCGGAGCTGGTAGGAAGATAGATCTTGCTATTCTCATTATTTATGGGGACCATAAGATAATAGGTCATATTTTTGTCAAAACCGGGGACATCAGACACGATGTCCAGAACCTTACAGACACCGCTACTTCCATATTGCAATAAATCGCCTTTGTTAAACAAGATCTCACCTTATCCTTTCTCTAAATCCCCTAAATGTATAATAATTTTTTCAAATAAATTTACCCCGACATTGCCTTAATTATAGCACAATCCCCCTTGTTTAACTAATTAAAAAAGGTGAAAGTTTTTATATAAAAATGGAGCATATTACAAAAAAAGTCCCTGTTTCATGTGCCAAACAGAGACTAATATAAATTCTTTCGTATTATTTTTTCAGATAATCCACCACTAAATCCCTGGCGAAAATATCTCCGGGCAGTTTATCGATGATGGTCAGATTATTGTATTTATAGGTAGCGGTATAAGAGTCTACCACGATGTAGTAGGTACCGTTCGGGTTAATTCCACCCTTTATTACTTCGCCGTAATCCTCGTAGTAAACTACATACTTGGGATTTTCAAAAAAGTTGTTGTTGAGGCTGACGCCCTGCACAGAGCATAAGCATATCTCATTATCAAAGGGAAGTACCGCCTGCACGTCGGCATAGCTTACGTCTCCCTTGTAGATGGCATAGGGCTTTCTGGCATTGATATAGCCACCGGCCAAGGTAATATCGTACTTATTGCCCCAGACCTCCATGCCCTTTTTGTAGTAAAGCTCTGCCACCAGCTCCGCTATCTCATCGCCATCCATGGTGTGATCGGTGTAGGCTATCGGCGCGTTCACATCGCCGATTTGCTCCTTGTATTTATTCAGCAGCTCCTCCACCACCGGGTCATCCGCATAATCGTCATAGACCTTTTTATTGACTATCTCGCCTGTTACAGTGACCTTGTTATTGGCGATATTAACGTCGATATCAGCATGTGAAAGGCCTACGCTGTTTTCACCGCCTGCCTGGATGTGATATACGCCGTGTCTATCACGAAGGACGTACTCTCTGTGAGTATGCGCTTCAAATACTACATCCACATAGCCCTCTGAAAGACTGATGTCATAGTAGGAAGCCAGATTCCGGTCAATAATCGTAGCCGGTTTGCTTCCCGTGGACTGGTCGAAGCCATCATGCAAAGAATAGATAATAACCTGCGCACCTGCATCGCGAAGTCGCCTGGATTCCTCCTTGACCAGTGCTGTCAGCTCGTCCTTTACCTTGAAGTAAACATCCGCTGTCTTGTCAGCCTGTATAGAGGAATAGCAGTCGCCTATAGCTCCGATTATGCCCACCTTGATGCCGCCACGTTCCACCATTATGGATGGCAGACAGTAATCCACACGCTCGTTTGTAGCCTTTGAGTAGACATTTATAGCCAGAAAGGGCAGAGCGTACTTCTGGTTGTCCACTATTTTTTCACTGCCCCAGTCAAATTCGTGGTTGCCCAGCGTCATGGAAACGAAGCCCACCTGCTGCATCCATTCGGTAAGAAGCGCGCCCTTGGTGTTGTTGGATTCTGATGACCCCTGCCAGGTATCGCCTGAGGATATCAGGATATTATAGGGATCACTCATCTCCTGCAGCTTGAAAAAGGAGGTCATGGTATCCACACCGTTCTGGCCGTCACTGTCGGCAAAGCGGCCGTGCAGGTCATTGATTGCGTAAATATCAATATTTACCAGAACGCTTGTCCTGCATTTATCGCAGACACCGTCATTATTGCCATCCTTGTGTTTACAGTCGTCAGGACTACTTTTGCCACAGCCGATAGCACCGAGCGTCAGCACGGTAAAAAGCAGAAAAGCAGTTATTTTGTTAAAGAATATCTTTTTCATATTCAAGTCCTTATAAGTCGGAGGCCAAGCGGTCTTAGGAAGACAACA
>JAZUHR010000125.1:0-3273 GCA_045641825.1 Lachnospiraceae bacterium | reverse complement strand
TTTTTGCCAACTAATATTTTACTCTATGCTTTTTAATGCTCATTTCTTATCTGCTGTAAAATAATTAAGGATTATGGTATGCTTAACAGACACAGCGCAATAATATATTTAACGAATTTACGGCGTAAGCTAACGGTCGGTTTTTCGTTAGGATTATTCTTGTGTTGAAAGGATAGGAAAGTACCAAGAAAATATCTTCTGCCAGCTTTCAAACAAAAAAATTCATTGTGGATTATCCTGTGGACTTGCAGTAAAATCAGGGTTATAATATTATTTATTTCCAACATGCAAATAAGCATTTAAAGAGGTTCAAATGACTGAAAAACCTATTTTTAACGCTCCGGACATAGAATCCGAGCGAGTAAACGAATTATCCATAAAGCTTTTCCAGGCCAAGGAAGAATTGGCCAGGGCCAATGAGGAGCTCAAGGCCACACAGAAGCAGCGCGAGGAGATGCTTTCCAATATCTCCCACGATTTGAGGGCCCCTCTCACAGCCATTAGAAGCGCCCTGGATGTAATGCTTCTCAGCGAAAATCTTACCCCTGAGGAAGCCCGGGAATTTCTTGGCACCATTGACCGACGCACCCGCACTCTGGAGTCCATGGTGAACGATATGTACTACCTTTTCTGCGTGGAGGACACCGGTAAAAAACTGGACTTCGAGGTCATCGACGCAGCTCCTTTTTTCGAGGAATACTTCTTCGATGCCACCACGGATACCAGATATGACGATCGTGACATGCAGCTGGATATGGCAGAGGACCTGTCTGCTACCATCTATATCGATGTGCAGAAAATAATTCGCGTTCTGGACAATCTTTTTACCAATGCCGCCAAGTATTCGGAGAGCGGAGATACCATCAAACTTTCCGTAAAAAAGGATTTTTCGGAAGGCAAGGAATGGCTGGTAATCGAAGTATCCGATACAGGCATCGGCATTCCCGAAGAGGCTCTTCCCCATATTTTCGGAAGGACCTACACGGTGTCCTCTGCTCGTACCCCCAATTCCAAAACAGGCTCAGGCCTCGGTCTCTCAATAGCCAAGGCTGTTGTAGAGCGTCATGGCGGCCGCATTTCTGCCGACAGCGTATTCGGACAGGGTTCTACTTTCAGAATTGAACTGCCTTTATTTTCCCCCGGCGTGTGACAGGATTTTTCAAAGACTTAAATTTTCCTTCCTGCCGTTTCAAATATTACCCTTATCAAAGAAGGGTCCCACAAAAGTCAAAGGAGTATGAAAAATGATTGAAGACGGAAAAATCTACATGGGCTTATCAGATTCTGATGAGCCCAAAAGAGTATATATGCATCTTTCGCAGGCCAATCGTCATGGTCTTATCGCCGGCGCCAGCGGTACCGGTAAGACCATCACCATGAAGGTAATGGCCGAGAGTTTTTCACAGGCAGGCGTTCCTGTATTCATGGTGGATGCCAAGGGAGACGTATCCGGCATCAATGCAGAAGGCGCTGACAATGAGGGTATGCAGAAGCGTATCGATAAATTCGGTGTTCGCGATTCCTTTACCTTCCGCTCCTATCCTACTATTTTCTGGGATATTTATGGCGAGGGCGGCCACCCCATCCGCACCACTGTATCAGACATGGGACCTGAACTCCTGTCCCGCCTTATGAATCTGACTGAGGCCCAGGAAGGCGTTATGAACGTGGTTTTCCGTGTAGCAGATAATAAGGGCTACAAGATTTTGGATCTTAAGGATCTGCGCGCCATGCTGAATTACGTCGCAGAGCACAGAATAGAACTGGCACCACAGTTTGGCAGCATTGCAGCAGTCTCTGTCAACGCTATCATCCGCTCTCTTCTTCCTCTGGAGGACAAGGGTGGCAACTTTTTCTTCGGCGAGCCCGCTCTGGACATTCGCGACTGGATGAGAGTAGCCCCTGATGGACGCGGATACATAAACGTTCTTCACGCTCCGAGGACCATGGAAAATCCTTCCATTTATTCCATGTTTATGCTCTGGCTCCTGGCAGAACTCTTTGAAAATCTTCCCGAAGCCGGCGATGCCGATAAACCCAAGCTGGTCTTCTTTTTCGATGAAGCTCATCTGCTTTTTTCAGATGCGCCTAAGATTCTTATTCAAAAGGTTGAACAGACCGTAAAGCTTATCCGTTCCAAAGGCGTCGGTGTTTACTTTGTTACCCAGTCCCCTTCGGATATTCCTGACACCGTGCTGGCCCAGCTTTCCAACCGTGTACAGCATGGCCTCAGAGCTTATACACCTGCAGAGCAGAAGGCTGTTCGTACAGCCGCTCAGACCTTCCGCTCCAATCCCGCCTTCAAGACAGAAGACCTTATTATGGAGCTGGGTACAGGTGAGGCCCTGGTATCCTGTCTGGATGAAAAGGGCGTGCCACAGATAGTTGAAAAAACAAAGATTATGTGCCCTGAAAGTCTTATGGCTCCTTGCTCTGAGCGCGAAAGAACCATCGCCATAGAGCAGTCTCCTGTCCTCGGCAAATATGACGACCCCATAGATAACTATTCTGCATACGAAGCCATGGAGCAGGAAAAGGAAATAAGCGCAAAGGAAGCGGAAATCGCTGCAAAAGAAGCTGAACTGGCCAGGAAAGAGGCTGAGCTTCAGAAGCAGAAGGAAAAGGAAGAAGCCGCCAAGAAGAAGGAAGAAGAAAAGAAAAAGGCTCAGAAGGAAAAAGCTGCAGAGCGCCGCAAGAGCAAAATCGAGTCCCAGCTCATTCAGGCCGGCGGTCAGATATTAAAGCGTGGCCTTCTGGGAATACTGAAATTCTGATATGAAATTAGACGCCGGGCTATGATAGTTCACACTACTACGTGTAGGCTCAGCGTAAAGTAAATGGCAGCCCTCACGGACTGCCATTTTTAGTATTAATACAAATATTTTTTTACATGTACAGTATGCCCTACTCCATAATCTTCAGATATCTGGACAAGGCATCCTTCCAGTCGGGAAGAGGTGTAAAACCGTTTTTAACAAGCTTTGATCTGTCCAAGCGGGAATTCTCAGGACGCTTAGCCTTGCTGAGACCGTACTCTGCTGTAGTCACAGGAGTAACCTTGGTGGAAAGACCGGCCTGTCTGTATATCTCGCAGGTATAGTCATACCAGGAGATATAGTCGCCTTCGTTGGTAGCATGATAATAGCCGTACTTGTCGGTAGCAATCATATCTACCAGAAGTCTTGCAAGATCCGGAGTGTATGTAGGCGTACCTACCTGATCGCATACCACTCTTACCTCATCATGGGTACGACCAACATTTACCATGGTATG